>NZ_JBBMEY010000062.1:0-8039 GCF_040096285.1 Ruminococcoides intestinihominis
GTTGCACTTGGTTTGACAATCTAAGGAGGCTGGATAGTCTCTGCTAATTCTAAATATCTACCACAAAACAAGGTATGTTCTAACTCCACAAGCCCTAATTTATCAATCTCACCTTTACCCACAGACAAAATTGAAAAACCCTAATTTACGGAACTCACCTTAACACACAAAAGGATTTTAAAAAAATAATTATATGGAAATTAAAATCAAACAACTAAACAAAGTAATCAACAATAAAATAACACAAAACAAAAAGGACTGATGGATAACAAATATCTTTCAGTCCTTTTATTCTTCTTTAATTTTTCTTTTTTTGATTGCTGATGTAATAACGAATGCAAGTGCTAAAAGCAAAACAACCGAAGCTACAATTACAATAACTGCAAATCCCATTTCTTTTGATAAACTGCTTTCATCATTAACATTAACTTTAGCCGGTTTCTGGTCACTAGGAGGAGTTTTTTCGTATACAACAGAATCAAACTCACTGTTATCTTTCCATTCTGCTATAGCACAATACTTACCGGGACTAACCGGATTACTCTGGGTCTCCCCATTGCACACAACAATGTCACCGATACAACTTAAGTCAAAATAAAGGTCATAAGTTTGGTTGCCAATATTATTACTAAAGATAACGGCATAAGTTCTGCCTTTCTTTAAGCCACCCTCTAGTTCATTACTTGCTTTCAGCTTATCCAAATCATAGTACCATACATCATCTTTATATTTTTCGCACTTTTCACTTTTGGATTGCCAGCCGAAAAACTCACCACCACCGGCTTCCCAAATGTGACAATATAATATTTGACCATCGCCCCAAGCATTTTTGCCGGTTGTTGGCACTTTAAAATATATTACACTTTTATTTTTAATTGGTTCTGTCTTTTCTTCTTTTGCAGAAGCAAATGTAGTTAAACTAAATATAGAAGAAAAAACTAACAGTGTCATCAACAAACACCCAACGATTTTTTTCATCTTTACCTCAATATTACTAATATATCATACGTCCATTATATCCTACTATAATAGATTATTATAACCATATACTTTAAGTTATAAAGCAAAATATATTAATGAATCATAAATAATTTATGAACCGGAACAAAAAAGTGGTAGATTAAAAATAACCTACCACTATCATTGTATAGGGTATTATGCCCAATTTAGTGTATCGTTATATACATTAATGTAGTCTTGTGCACTTCTATCCCATGAGTTATCACTCATCATTGCACGCCACATTAACTGATGCCAACCCCAATCATCCTTGATACCGGCAAGTGCTCTCTTAACTGCATTGCACATATCAGCAATGTCATAGTTCTTAAATGTAAAGCCATTACCATAGTTATCAGCTGAGTCAAATACGGAGTCTTTTAGACCACCAACTTCACGAACAACAGGAATTGTACCGTAACGAAGAGCAATCATCTGTGATAGACCACAAGGTTCTTGCTTTGAAGGCATTAGGAAAATATCAGAACCAGAATAAATCTTTCTTGCTAATTCAGGAACAAAGCCATGACAGAAAGAAACTCTGCCAGGATAATCCCAAGCTAACTGATTGAAGAAATCCTCATATTCCTGGTCACCTGAACCAAGAATAACAAACTGCATATTTTCTGTATTTAGTAGGTCACGAATACCACCACGAACAAGGTCAAGACCTTTGTGGCTAACCAGACGAGTAACCATAGAAACGATAGGAACATCCCATCTCTGTTCAAGGTTAAGTCTTTCCTGTAACTTCTGCTTACAAATGCCCTTACCTGACATATCATCCTTAGTATAGTTAGCATATAGCTGATAGTCAGTTGCAGGGTCATAAGATGCACAGTCAATACCGTTAAGAATACCACAAAGTTTCCAATGGTTTCTGTTTAGAGATGCTTCCAAACCATAAGCAAACCAAGGGTCTTTGATTTCTGCTGCATAAGAAGGTGAAACTGTTGTAACTCTTGTTGAGCATTCAATAGCACCCTTCATCATATTTAGCTTACCGTCCATTTCAATAATCTTGGTTTCTGTTGGAGGAACACCAACACATTCTGTGTTAACTTCCCAACCATACTTACCTTGATACTGAATATTATGGATAGTAAATACACTCTTAATGTTGTAGTACCATGGGTTCTTACTATAGAATAGATAGTAATAAACAGGTACAAGAGCTGTCTGCCAGTCGTTACAATGAATAATGTCCGGATGGAAATCAATGTATGGTAACATTTCCATAATAGCACGAGAGAAGAAAGCAAATCTTTCTGCATCATCATAATAACCGTATAGGTTATCTCTGTTAAAGTAATATTCATTGTCAATAAAGTAATATGTACAACCGTTCCACTGTGCCCAGAAAAGACCACAATACTGGCTTCTCCAACCTACAGGAACCCAAAAGTTAGTAATGTACTGTAACTGACATCTTAGGTCATATGGCATTGAGCCATATAGAGGAACAACAATTCTGCAGTCCTGACCCTTTCTATTTAAAGTATGTGGTAAACTACCTGCCACATCAGCAAGACCACCACTACCACAAAACGGATTAGCTTCACTTGCACAATATAAAATTCTCATCTCAATTACCTCCTATTAAGATTATATTATAAGTATAACATATACTGAGAAAAATACAAGACTAAGAAATAACTGAGCCTTTTTCAATATATACCGGATAGTTAGGTGCACCCATTAGTTGTTCACCTTCAGCAATGTTACAGTCCTTATCAATAATAACATTGTTGATTGTAGCATTGTCACCGATTACGCTATCCTGCATAATAATAGAGTTCTTAACCTTAGTATTCTGACCTATGTAAACACCCTTTGAGATAATACAGTTTTCAACTTCGCCATTAATAATACAACCTTGAGCAATTAAGCTACCCTTAACTGAACAATCAAAGCCATATCTTGATGGTCTGTCATCTCTAACCTTAGTGTAGATAGGTCTTTCCGGATTGAACAAATCTGCTCTTACTTCAGGATTCATTAAATCCATAGAAATATTGTAGTAATCCTGCATTGAGCAAATTGTCTTTAAGAAACCTTTATGTTCATAACCACAAACCTTGTATTTTTCTAAATCAAAGTTTAGGAATAACTTTCTATAGTCAATGTTATTTGTACTTACACATTGCTTAACAATAGATATTAGTAGGTCTTTTTTAATTAAGATAGAACCGGAAATTAGGTTACATTCACCGGTAACAGGTGGATTAATCTGTAATTTCTTAATTCTCTTATCATCATCAATTTCAGCAACCATTGGATAAGACTTGTTGTTATTAATATCCTGATACTGATAACAGAATGTAACATCAGCACCTGTCTGAGTGTGTTGATAATACATCTTTTGATAATCAATATTTGCAATAAAGTTTGTGCTACAAATCAAAACTTCTTCTTCAGAACCATTTTCAATATAACCATGAAGGCTGTCCAAAGTTTCCAGCACATTATCAAAACTTTTGCCACTAAAAGGTGGTAAAATTGTAAGTCCACTTTTTCTCTTTGATAAATCCCAAGCATTACCGTTACCTACATGGTCCATAAGGCTAAAGTAATGAGATGATGCAACAATACCAACATTGTTAATACCGGCATTGCTCATATTAGAAAGTGGAAAATCAATTAGTCTGTATTTTCCTCCAAAAGGTACACTAGCCATAGTTCTCTTGTTAGTTAGCTGACTAATACAACCCTCATTAGTGTTTGAAAAAATAAGACCAAGAACATTGTTACTTCTATTCATTATTCTGCCTCCAAATCTTCACCAATCATAGCTGCAGGTGGAACAACAACATTGTCACCAATATGTAGGTCATCACCGATAACTGCAATACCCCATTTATCCTTATCTTCTGCATCTTCAGGGTTGCCACCGATTACTGCGTTACAACCGATTACAGTATTTTCAGATACAATAGAATATTTAATATCGGCATTTGCCTTAACAACTGTATTAGGCATAATAATAGAATAATCTACCTTAGCACCCTTTTCAATCTTAACACCGGGGAATAGGATTGAATTCTCAACTTCACCCTCAACAATACAACCATCAGAGATGTTAGAATTTTTGACAGTAGCAGTTTCAGATACATAGTGAGGTGGGAACATAGGGTTTTTACTGTAAATATCTCTTAAGTCCAGCTTTAGGTTAGGGTCTAGAAGATCCATATTAGCATCCCAAAGTGACTCAACAGTACCTACATCTTTCCAATAACCCTCAAATGGATAAGCAAACATTCTTTCACCGGCATTTAACATTGCAGGTAGAACATCCTTACCAAAGTCGTTACTGCTGTTTTCATTTTCAGCATCTTCAATTAAATATTTTCTTAGTTTTTTCCAACTAAATACATAAATACCCATTGAGGCATTTGTACTCTTTGGATGAGCCGGTTTTTCTTCAAATTCATAGATAGAACCATCTTCGTTAGTATTTAGAATACCAAAACGAGATGCCTCTTCAAGAGAAACATCAATAACTGCAATAGTACAAGCAGCATCATGTTCTTTGTGGAACTTAATCATATCTGCGTAATCCATCTTATAAATATGGTCACCGGAAAGTACCACAACATACTCAGGGTTATACCTATCAATATAGCTTATATTCTGATAAATTGCATTAGCAGTACCAGAATACCATTCAGAGCCTTTCTTAGACTCGTAAGGGCTAAGACAAGTAACCCCAGAATTCATACCATCAAGTTCCCATGGTTGACCATTGCCAATATATTCGTTAAGTACAAGTGGCTGATACTGTGTCAAAACACCAACAGCCTCAATACCTGAATTTGCACAGTTGGACAATGGGAAATCAATGATTCTGTATTTTCCTCCGAAAGGAACGGCAGGTTTAGCAATCTTCTTAGTTAATACACCAAGACGAGAGCCCTGTCCACCGGCAAGAAGCATAGCTACTACTTCTTTCTTTGGTAACATCATAATTCCTCCAGTACATTAATTTCTAAACGGAAAAAGCCGTACAATATTTATTTTAACATCTAGGTTATGTCGTAAATTATCAAATCACATTGAGCCTATTATACTTTTCTTCCTATTTTTTATTAACCTTAACTATATTATATTACAAAAATTTCATTTTTGCTATTGATTTTATACATAACAAATTCTTCAATTTTTGTGCAATATAACGTATACAATAATAATATATTTTTATATTTTCGTCAAGTGAATGAATTTATTATATAAAATAAACTATTTAAAAGGCAAAAATCCCATTACAATGGGATTTTTATACATTTTATTATTTTATTTTCTAGGAGTATCACCTCTAGAGATTTCAATACTGTAATCAAAATTTTTCAAAGATTTTTCAAGTTCCTTAACCATCTCTCCCGATTCTTTACCTGTACTTAATTTTCCATCATATAAAGTGTAATGTTCCTTAGCAAATTGTGGAGATAAATTTGGCATTACAACATTTCCTCCATACAAAATTCCAAGAATTCTGCCTTTAGGGTCAATTGTACTAAGTGCAGTTGTTGATGGAAGTAACACATCATTAATCATAAGTCTGATTATCCCTAAAGTTCTCAAAGTCAACTTTAAGTCACCAATAGGTTTATCTCTAAAGTCAGTATCTTTATGTGGTACAAATGGTCCTATGCCAATCATATGTGGCATAAATTTCTGAAAAAATCTGAGGTCAAGAATAATATCATCAACAGTTTGATAAGGTGAACCTATCATAATCCCACAACCTACTTGATAGCCGATTTTCTTCAGATTATATAAACATTGTATTCTATTTTCCAAACTCATTTCTTGTGGATGAAGTTTTCTGTAATGTAACGGATTTGAGGTTTCTTCTCTCAGTAAAAACCTATCAGCACCTGCATCATAATATTTCTTGTAACTTTCATAACTTCTTTCACCTATTGACAAAGTTACTGCACAATCACTAAAGTTGCTTTTTATTTCACTTACGATACTACAAATGTCATCGTCAGAATAGTGAAAATCTTCACCACCTTGCAAAACAAAAGTCCTAAAGCCAAGTACATAACCTTTTTTGCAACAATCAAGTATCTGTTCTTTTGTCAATCTATATCTACAAATATTTTTGTTACTTCTTCTGATTCCACAGTAATAACAATCATTCTTACAGTAGTTACTGACCTCAATTAACCCTCTGATATACACATTTTTTCCAAAGACTTTATCTCTAACTTTTTGTGCATACTTTTGCAAAGCTTTATCAACCTTGCTATCAGTAGTTAAAAGAATTTCTTTCAGTTCACTATCTGTTAAGTTGTGTTCTCTGTATAATTTTTCTACCAAATTAACTGTACTCATATTTTTCACCTAAGAATATTTTACAGACAGTTTAAGAGAAAATCAACACCTTTCACAAAAGGAAATAGGCTATCCATAAAGGATAGCCAAAGAAGGTATAATTTTAAGGTATTTTTATAGATTTTTATTTTTAAATTAAACTAATGATGCACCAAGTGCTTTACAATTTGCAATAGCATCATCATCCGGTGCATCATTACAAATTACACTTTCTGTTGCAAGAACTGCACCGTCAGAAGTACAAGTCTCTTCCCAGTTACGCATCCATTCACCATCGCCCCAACCATATGAACCGAATAAAGCGATTTTCTTACCATTTAGTGATGATTCACAACCATTAAACATAGGTTCGAATTCTTCATCCTCAAGAACTTCAGCACCCATTGCAGGACAACCAAAAGCAATAGCATCAAAGTCATTGACCATATCACCGTTAAAGCTATCAGCAGTATAAAGTGTTGCGTTACCGCCGTTTTCATTTACACCATCAGCTACTGCATTAGCCATAACTTCTGTGTTACCTGTACCACTCCAGTATACAACTGCAATCTTACTCATTTATATCTCTTCCTTTCTAAGCTGAAACAGTAAGTTTTTCAAGTGAAAAACCTTGTTTCCATTTTAAGTAATAAATACGAGAGCATTTCTTAAATTTTGCAAATTTTTTCAAGGCTTCTTTCTCATCACCATAAACTTTCCAACAACCTGTACACTTTGAACAAGCACCCTTGTTGCAAATAAAACCGTAAACATCCTCAGGGGGATAACCGAGGAAAAGTCCGATTTCGTGGGGAAATTCACAAGAAGTTTTTACTCTCCTCTTTAACTGAGCAATACAACTTTCAACATCAATACTGTTGTATCCTTGCATTCTAAGCAAAAACTCAGCATAAGGAGTTGACAAGTCACTTTTTAACTTATTTTTGCGATACAAGTATAGCAATGCTCTGTTGTTAGAATAGTTCAGCAGAATAAGTTTTATTCCTTTTTTAGAAAGTATCTTGTTGTATGTATTTACAAAATTTATGGCTTCCTTCTCGCTGCTGCAAGAGCAGTTAAAAAGGTTGCCTGTTTTTAGTCCGGCTAATGTTGGTGAGCAATGCTTGACTAATAAATCCTCTGACATATTTATCATTCCTTTATTAAGGAAATTTTATAGTTAGCATTTGCTAACTATAAAGTAAAAATAAAAGTTTTTCATAAGAAAAACTTGAAAGCAAAATCATGATTTAGAGGGCTATGGTTTCCCATAGCACCTCTAAACTTAGGAACAGCTGTATGCAGAACTGTTCCTTTAAGGAGAAAAGAGTTTGCTGAACAATTAATTGGCATTTTAATTATTCGGCGAAGTTAGTTTTGTTGTCACATTTCAGCAAGAAGTATACACCAAAAAAATAAATAGAGTTCACATGGGTTTGTTGTGACAACAAAGTAAAAACATAATGTAATAATGTTTCTGTACTTGGTTAGCTTTTGCTAACCACAACTATATATTACTCTATCCTTTCCTCTATGTCAATAAAAATTTTATTATATTTTTCTTTTTGTAAGTTTGTACAAACAAAGCAGTTAGCCTACACTAACTACTTGTGCATTTTGCTTTTTCTTGTACATTATAATCGGTTTTTTAGTTTTGATTTTAGGTAAAGACAAAAACGATGTTCGCCCCTACTGTGTAACTCATAATTTTTCTTATATTTTAT
>NZ_JBBMEY010000063.1:0-7821 GCF_040096285.1 Ruminococcoides intestinihominis
TTATCCTGTTTACAGATAATAATCTCATAGGTATCACACTTTTTAACGGGCGAACAATGTTCGCCCCTACGACTGTAAGCCAAAATTTTGTTATAATTCACACCCACAAACGCTAAATTAGTTGATGTGTAAATAATCATTAGTAGGCACTTTGATATATAAACATTTTTCTTGACATTTTCAGATGGAAATAGTATTATTATGACAGGTTGTCATATAAGTTGCAGTACTTTTTTAAAGGAGATAAGATATTATGATTAAGCAGACATTTTACAATCTACCTGAAACAAAAAGAGAACGAATTTACCAGGCCATAAAAACGGAATTTGACAGAGTGCCACTTGATAAAATAAGCATCAACAGTATTATTAAAGAGGCAAATATTTCTAGGGGCAGTTTTTATCAATATTTTGATGATAAGGGTGACCTTTACGATATTTTCGCAGATAGAATAATGGATAGCATCAAAGAATGTTTTACAAATACTCTTGTTAAATACAAAGGCGACCTTTTCGCTACAATGGAAGAGGTTATGTCCCAGCATTTCACCAAAGTTAGCCAACCTAAAGCAAAAAGCCAAATGCAGAAATTTGTACCCGGTGTATCTGTAAACGCAAAGTCTATTCTTGATAGAATTTGTGAAAGGTCTATCACCTACTTTAATGAACTTATACCTAATATAGACACAAGGAAATTTTCTTTTGATAATTCTCCGGAAGATATTAGAATTCTATTTGAAATGCTAATGTCTATTTCTAAAAATGCAATTTTTGATGTTTTGTTTATGGATATAGATACCGACGAGGCTATTAAGATTTTAAACAAAAAGCTAAAAATCATCAAAAACGGTTGCCTAAAAAAAGAATATAGAGAAGATTAATTTTTAAATCAGACCTAACGAAAGTTAGGTCTTTTCTTTTGTATTTTTATTTTTTCAATTTTGTTGAATTATTTTTAGATTTGCACAATCAGAATTAAAAAACTAATTTATAACACTAAAATATTAAAACCACAATCAAAAACAAACACAAAAGGCGACACCCTATGGTATTTCCTACCATAGGGTGTTTGGGGATTTGGGAATAATGAAACAAATCAATTGTTGTAAGCTAGTTTAATTTTTAAGCCAATCTAATTTTGCTTAAGCTAATTTAATTTTTATGCTTAATTAATTATGTTTATGCTAATTTGATTTTATGCAAATTTAATTTTTAAGCCAATTAAATTTAAATTAATACCGGTTTAATTTTAAATGCCTGTATAATTTTTAATAAGCACAATAGCATTTTATAGATTTTCATTTATAATAATTAATCTATATCTTCCTTTAGTGCTTCAATTATTGAGCCTTTCTTAATTTTGTTAACTGCATAGAACATTGTAAGTCCTACAATTAAGAATACTGCAACAACTACAATTAGGTAAATCATAATATCAGGTCTAAAAGGATAACCTGCTGAGCCTAATGAAACATTCATACCATAGCTAATCAGCAAGCTAAGTGGTAAACCGATAATCAAAGCCTTAATACCATATAACAAACTTTCTAAGCAGACAATTTTGTAAAAGCCTTTCTTGGAAACGCCAACTGAACGTAGCATTGCAAATTCTCTTTTTCTCATTGCAGTACCTGTAGAAATTGTGTTAACAATGTTAAACAGTGTAATCAAAGTAATCAGTGTAATAAAGCCATATAGGAACACCTGAATAGTAAACTTAACAGAATCAGTTGTCTGTTGTTGCATCTCAATATTACTTATATATTCTACACCGTAATTATCTGAAATATCCTCAAGTGTTTTAACTAATTTTTTACTGTCATCAGTAACATAACCATAAGTTATAGTCATATTACTTGGCTTATTATTTGTAACTTTTAAGTATTCTGTCATTGGTGCAAACATAGTGATTTCACTGTTATCATCCATAGTGAACATTGGGTCATTCTCATCATACTTAATAAAGTCACCAATATGAATATTGTTTTCTTCTGATAAAATATGACCTTCCAGTTTATAGTTATCTTCATAAATAGAATCGTCAATAAAACCACCGGCATATAAATCTGATTGGTCACAATACAAACCATAGTTCTTGACACTATCTTTAAATACCGGATCACCCTCTGACTTATCACCAACACTGTTAACTGCAAGTGCTAATAGATTTTTGCCATAATACTTACTTTTATCAATATTATTATCCTTACAAAGTTTATCAAAATACTTGTCATCAACTAAATGCAAACGCATACATAGTTCTTCTTTATATTTATTCTTGTATTTAGAATTCATATAATCAAGATATTTATCCTTATTACTCTTTAGTTGCTGAATATAACAAGCAGTTATTGAATACTTATCTTTAACATTATTTTCCTTAGCAAGTGCTTTATCAAGATTTTCTGCATTACTATATTGAACTGCAACTTCTACCTGATAAGGTTCTTTCTCAAACCCACCTACTTGATTTGTAAGCATACTACAGAAGTAGTTTACTGAAATAAACAGTACAACAGAAATAGTAAGTGAAACAATAATTAATCTTGATTTTTTGCCGTTTCTCTTTAGATTTTTGTTGGCTATTTCACCTTCATAACCAAAGATTTTTCTAATCAACTTTGATGACTTTAGACTTTTTGCCTTTAGCTTAATTGAGTCATTCTGTCTGATTGCATCAATAGGACTAATCTTTGAGGACTTTCTGGCCGGAATATATGCAGAAATAAAGATTGTAATAATACTAAATACAATTATCGAAATAATACTCCAAACCGGTACTGATAAAATAGAATCAATTTTATCCATACCAGACAATGCATTGGCATCAGCCAGTCTATTTATAACTACATTTAAAGTAATATAAATACCGATAATACCGAAGAAAATACCTAAAGGAATTGCAATCATTCCTAGGAAAGCACCTTCAAAATATACTGAATTTCTCTTCTGCTTTCTGGTAGCACCAACACTTGCCAACATTCCTAAGTATCTGATTCTGTCTGTCAGCGACATTGAAAAGGCATTATACACCAGCATAACTGAGGCAGTAATAATAATTATCAGCATAATTATAATAGATACAATCAATATAGCTGTAATATCATTGATTGCCAATGCACCTTGGCTTAGCAAATATTCTGTATTTAAATTACAATAATCAGCAACACCATATTTTTTTAGAATATTATCAATTTGTTTTGTTGCGTTAATATGAACATTTTTTAATTTTCCGTAAATGTCAATACTGGATAGATTATCCTTAGAGGCAGTACCATTTTGACCAAATATGATATTTTGACTATAAATTTGAGTTGCAATATCATCTGTCATAATACCGGTAACAGTAACAACCCTTGTTTCATGCTTTTTAAATATATCACCGACTACAGCCTCATCAGCAAACTTTTCTTCTTTGGTTGTTTTGTCGTAATATTTACCGATTTCAAGGGTAATCTTATCCCCTAATTTCCATGACAGTTTATTGTCATCAATGTAGGACTTTTGAACAAGAATTTCATTTTCATTAGTAGGTAACTTACCCTCAAACTTACTTGTCATAATCATATCCAAGCAGTTAGAATCATATGTTCTTAAGTATGTTGTAACATTCTCAGGATTTTTCACTTTACTTTGTGGTACAATAGTATAATCATAATCATACCCAAAACCAACTTTTTTTAGTTCACTTTCATTTTTTATTTTTAGTGTATCTGTTGTTTCTGTATAAGTACTAAAATCATAGTCACCTGTGATATTTCTCATTGCTTGTCCTGTAACATTAAGTAATGAGGACATACCAACAAATACTGCTGTAATCATTGCAACTGCAACAATGATACCTAAGATAGTGACAACTGTTCTGCCTTTATTTTCTTTTAGGTGACGCAAAGTTAATGTTCTTACAATATTCAACCTTTACTCACCTCATCCTTAACAATCTTACCATCTTCAATAGCAATAATTCTGTCAGCAGACTGAGCAATTCTTTCGTCATGAGTAATCATAATTACTGTTTGGTTATGCTCTCTGTTAAACTTGCGAAGTAAAGCAACAATTTCCTTACTGTTTTCACTGTCAAGGTTACCTGTAGGTTCATCGGCAAGTAAAAGTGCAGGATTGTTAGCCAATGCTCTGCCGATTGAAACTCTCTGTTGTTGACCACCTGAAAGCTGGTTTGGCAAGTGCTTTAGTCTGTCACCTAAGCCAAGGTTACTTACTAAGTAATCAATCTGTTCTTTGTTAGGCTTTCTGCCATCTAAAAGTAGTGGCAAAGTTAAATTTTCTTCAACTGTTAAAATTGGTATTAGGTTGTAGAACTGATATACAAGACCGATTTGTCTTCTTCTGAAAATTGACAAAGGACTTTCTTTTAACTTTGTAATATCTGTACCGTCAATAATTACATTACCGGTTGTTGGTGTATCTACACCACCGATTATATGTAGCAAAGTTGATTTACCTGAACCTGATGGTCCGATAATTGCAACAAACTCACCTTGCTCAACAGTAAAAGAAACATCATCAACTGCTTTTACAAGTGTGTCACCTTTTCCGTAAATTTTTGATAAATTTTTAACTTCAAGTATGTTCATAAATTTTCCTCCCTAACTTTGACTATATCATATCAAAGGAAACTTACATTAAGGTGACTTTAATATTACAAATTCGTCACACAACCATTTTGTTAAATTTAATAATAAATTCTGTTCCTACATTTTCTTCACTGGTAACATCAATTGTGCCACCTTGATTATCTATAATTATCTTGGCAAGTGCAAGTCCAATACCTACACTCTCCTTAGAAGAATTTTCTCCTTGATAAAATCTTTCAAAAATATGTGGCAAATCCTTTTTCTTAATGCCACAACCGTTGTCAGTAATTTTTATGTAACTGTAAATATTAGTTACACCTGTTTCTATATTTAGCTTTCCATTATCGGCAGTATGTTCAATACAATTTTTTATAATATTTTCCACTGCCTCACTTGTCCAGTTTAAGTCACCTGTAAAGGAAAAGTCATTAATAGTAGTTTCAAGTGAAATATTCTTCATTTCCATTTGTACAAGGAATGGACTTAGGCTTTTTGTAATTACCGATAAAACATCAATTTTTTCTTTCTTAAACTTAATTGTACCGGCATCTAACTTTGAAAGTTTAAGGAGATTCTCTACTAACCATTTTATCTTGCTAATCTGAATTTCTATTATAGAGATAAACTCCTTTTGCTTATCAATATTCTTTTCATCTTTCAACAAATCAACCATAACCATAAGTGAGGTTAGTGGTGTTTTTAACTGATGGGAAATATCGGCTAAAGAATCTGCAAGATAGATTTTGTCTTTTTCAAGCAGTTCATTCTTTGAGCGAAGTAACACAATAACCTTGTACAAATTATTCTTTAGGATAGACAGTTCACCCTCAGTATTATCCTTAATATCAATCATATAATTACCGGCACATACAAGTGAAAGGTAGTTATTTAAATCAGCAATTTTCTTGTATCTTTTTTTGGTAACGATATAAAATGTTAAGGTCAAAATTGCACCTAACAAAAAGGTAACTACAGAACATACTACATTAAAGAATAGTGTCACTACAGTTGCAACTATTGTTCCTAAAAAGCCCATTAAAGCAATAATCTTTATATCTTTATTTATCATTTTCAATCACATATCCTAATCCACGAATTGTCTTGATAATCATAGGGGCTGATGGGTCATCCTCAATTTTATCTCTTAATCTTTTAATATAAACAGTAAGAGTGTTGTCATTTACAAAATCACCCTCAACATCCCAAATATATTCCAACAGTTTATTACGAGAAAGAATATTACCACGATTATTAAGCAAAATTAAGAATAGCTTATACTCCATAGCAGTTAAAATAACTTCCTGACCATTCTTGAAAACTGTTGCTTTGTTTGTATTAATAAGTACATTTCCAATTTTTATGATACCTTTATTTTCCCTATTGTATCGTCTAAGGACACTTTTAATTCTTGCAATAAGTTCCTTAACTCTAAATGGTTTAGAAATATAGTCATCAGCACCAAGTTCAAGACCCATAACCACATTAACTTCATCATCATAAGCAGTAAGGAAAATTACCGGAAAGTCACCGATTGACTTTATCTTTTTGCAAACATCATAACCACTTCCGTCAGGTAAAGTTAAGTCAAGAATATATAATGCAAATTTCTCTTTATTTATAATTTCAAAAGCTGACTTTACACTGGTTGCAATTGTTACGGTATAGCCCTCATTTTCAAGAGAATACTTTAGGCCAATACCAATAGCCTCATCATCTTCAAGTAGAAAAACATTCATTTAATCACCCCAAATAATAATAACACATAGGCAAAAATACTTCTATTACAAAATTGTAAGAAAAAGTATTGTCAATAGGTAAAATCGTATTGACAATAGGTGAAATTTAAAATAAAATATAGTTATCAAATAAGGAAAGGAATGATAATAAATGAATATTTGGCACGATATTTCCCCAAAAAGAATTACAACAGACAAGTTTTATGCAGTTATTGAAATTTCTAAGGGTGGCAAGAACAAATACGAATTAGACAAAGAAACAGGATTACTAAAATTGGACAGAGTGCTTTTTACATCCACCCACTATCCGGCTAACTATGGCTTTATTCCTCGTACATATGCAGATGACGGTGACCCACTTGATGTACTTGTATTATGTAGTGAAACTATTCAGCCTATGACACTGGTTGAATGTAAACCAATCGGTGTACTGACTATGATTGATGATAACCACAATGATGAAAAAATCATTGCAGTTCCGGTTAATGACCCTAACTACAACGGTTACAGTGATATTTCTGACCTACCTACTCATTATTTTGAAGAAATCAGACATTTCTTCCAGGTTTATAAAACCCTTGAAAATGATAAGGTTACTACTGTTACAGAAATTAACGGTTGTGAAGATGCAAAGGAAGTTATCAGAAAGTCTATTGACAGTTACATTCGTGACTTCCAAATGGCATAAAATATAATAAAGTTTTTACTAAGCCTACTAATTTAAAAGTTTGTGGGCTTTTTATATACACTTAATTTAGGTGATGTTATGTTTTTTGAAAATCTATGGAAAGAAATTTCTACCCTTAATGAGGTTCAATCTATTGCTTTAGCCGGTTCCAGGGCAAGTGAAAAGTATGATGAAAAATCAGATTACGACTTATACATTTACTGTGATACTGTTCCAAATGACTCATCCCGGTGAAAAGAGAATGGTTGAATATGCTAAAGGTTATGGTAAAATTCTTCCAAAAAATTTTGAAGAAAATTTAACAAGTCTGTTCTCTAATATGTTTTCTGATAAAGAAAATACACTTCTTATATTAGCAAACATTGTAACAGAAATAAAAAAAGTAATATAATAATCATAAAATTTAAATTCTTAACACTTAATTTATATTTTAGTATATTTCAAAATCTCCATCAAAGATGGAGATTTTTTTGCACATTAAATATTTTGAATTACACCTTGTAATTTTGCTTTTCATTCTTCCTTGTCCTAGTGTATAAATCTTTTTGTCAATTAGGGGTTTTCAATTTTGTCAGTAGGTTAAGAAAAAATTAATAAATTAGGGTTTGTGGTGATGATGCAAATTATAAAAAGTGTATACTATGTCCTTTCTCTCTTGTATACCAAGTTATTGCACAATTCATAATACAACAATATTTTGTAGCATAAACAATACTGATTTTTATAGTATATTATGGCTTACAGTCGTAGGGGCGAACACTGTTCGCCAGTTAAAAAGTGTGATACCTATGGGATTATTGTCC
>NZ_JBBMEY010000064.1:0-7685 GCF_040096285.1 Ruminococcoides intestinihominis
TTCTTCCAATTTACAAGCGACAGCTCCCTTTACACAAGGGAGCCTTATTTGCTAAAATTTAACACTTTACATTTAGCACTACAAACCTAAATTTGTTGAATTGTTTTTAGATTAGCACAATAAGAATTGGCAAACCCAAATTTATCGAATTAACCTTTACGGACAACTAAATAAAAAAACAAAAGTAAAAAGCCAACCCTATTGGGTTGGCTCTTAATTGGAGGCGTCACCCAGATTTGAACTGGGGAATCAGAGTTTTGCAGACTCGTGCCTTACCACTTGGCTATGACGCCATATTGACTTTTAATACAAAAAGCACCAAAGGTTTGAGGTTTAGTGCTTTTTAGTGGAGCGGATGACGGGGCTCGAACCCGCTACCTCCACCTTGGCAAGGTGGCGCTCTACCAGATGAGCTACATCCGCATTTATGGTGCCTCCGGGCGGAATCGAACCACCGACACGGGGATTTTCAGTCCCCTGCTCTACCGACTGAGCTACAGAGGCAAATTTTGGCGACCCGGATCGGGTTCGAACCGACGACCTCTAGCGTGACAGGCTAGCGTTCTAACCAACTGAACTACCGGGCCAAAATTTGGTGGGAACAACAGGGCTCGAACCTGTGACCCCCTGCTTGTAAGGCAGATGCTCTCCCAGCTGAGCTATGCTCCCACATTGTCGCCGTGTTTTTTGTTGTTCATCAGCGACAAGCATTATATTACAGTATTTCTTTCTATTTGTCAACACTTTTTTTAATTTTTTTTAAAAAAATTTTTAAGGGTGTTATTTAGTGTCGATTATCTTCTGTAATTCTTCCTTTGTAAATACATACTTTTTGTTGCAGAAATGGCATTCTGCCTGAAGTTCTCCTTGGTTCTTAACTATATCTTCAAGTTCTTCCTTAGACATACCGGTAACAATGTTCTCGATTTTCTGTCTATTACAATTGCAGTAATAGCCTACTTCATATTCATCAAGAACATCAACTTCATAACCCTTTAGAAATTTTTCTGCCATCTGAACAGGAGTTAACCCATCAGCCAACATTTGGGTAACACTAGGTACTGACTTTAGATTTTCTTCTATTCTGTCAATATCACTTTCAAAAGCACCGGGTAACATCTGTAGCAGTACACCACCGGAAGCAAGAACCATACCTTTTTTATCAATTAATACACCTAAGGCACATACTGTTGGAATCTGTTCACTTGTTGCGTAGTAGCTTGCAATATCCTCAGCAATTTCACCACTAAGTAAAGGCACTCTGCCAATATAAGGTTCACCTGCACTCTCATCACGCATAACATTAAGTGTACCATGACCTACTGCTTTACCAACATTAATATGACCGTTCTCATAATATTCGGTAGGGCAATTAGGGTTAGAAACATAGCCTTTAACATGACCTTTAGCATTTGCTACTGCTGTAACAAGTCCAAGTTCACCGTCACCTGCTACCTGTAAATTTAAAGTAGCCTTAGGGTTCTTTAGCATTGCACCCATAATTGAAGTGGCAGAAAGCAATCTGCCTAGTGCTGCTGTAGCTACAGGTGAAGTGTTATGTATTTTTTGTGCAGTAAAAACTGTTTCTGTTGAGTCAATGGCAGCAGCCATAACTGCTCCATCATGGGTAATACATCTTGTAATCTTATCCATAATCAAACTTTCCTTGCTATTATAATAATTCTTTCTTCGTTATCTTTCGGTGGTTCTGTAGTTAAATCTCCAAAGACACCATCAACAACAAAGTTGTATTTTTTTAAAACCTTTTCCACAAATTCAAGAGAATAGGCTCTCTCACTAAAACTTTCGCTATATCTTTCGTACAAATCTTCTTCCTTAATAAAGAAATCAAGGTCAATATCCACAATGTCATTTTCTTGCAAGGTATTTTGCCATGCCAAGAAAACTTCATCTGTTTCAAATACAAAGGAATTGTTAGCCAGAACCTTTCTATGCTTATAAAGGGTATTTAGGTCAAACAAAAAGTAACCACCCTTGTTCATAAACAGAGAAACTCTCTCTATAGCCTTAGTGAAAACCTTTTCATCCACAATATGGTTTAGACTGTCTAAGGTACAAATACAAGTATCAATTGTACCATACAAGTCAAGGGACTCCATCCTCTGACACAAATAAAGAATGTTAAGACCTTTTTCCATAGTCTTTTGCTGAGCAACGGTAAGCATATCGTAGCTACCGTCAACACCATAAACATCAATGCCTTTTTCTTTAAGCAACATAGTCATTGTACCTGTGCCACAAGCTAAATCAAGGGTTAGTCCTAAATCGTGATTAAAATTCTTTTCAAGAACATTAACAATATAATCTGCTCGTTTTTCGTACTCAACATTATCTGTTAAGCTATCGTAAAAATCAGCAAACATTTCGTAAGATGGCATTTTATTTATCCTCAGCTTTATCTTCTTTTTTATCAAAAATTCTGCCGAAAACCATTTCGTAACCGTCACTACCATAGATTAAGCTACGGTTAACTCTGCTGATTGTGGCAGTTGATGCACCGGTCTTTGCTACAATGTCACTATACACCTTTTTGTCAGTTAACATCTTGGCTACAACAATTCTTTGTGACATTGCCTTTAGCTCAGGAACTGTACATAAATCCTCAAAAAAGTTGTAACATTCCTCTTCATTCTTTAGGCTTAAAATAGCCTTAAAAAGCAAATCAGTTGCTTCGTCTTTTATTTTATTGTTCATAAGTAATAACCTCCGTTACTTTCACACACTAAAATTTTAACACACTAAATTTTGAAAGTAAAGGAGGTTTTATATTTTTACATATCTTTTTTTATTTGATTTAAAGCACCTTTCTCAATTCGTGATACTTGGGCTTGGCTGATGCCGATTTCTTTGGCTACTTCCATTTGGGTTTTGCCCTTAAAAAATCTCAGTGAAAGTATTTTCTTTTCTCTATCGCTAAGGTTCTTTAATGATTCTTTAAAAGAAATTTCTTCCAGCCAATTACTGTCGGAATTGTTGTTGCTTAGCATATCCATAACATAGATTGTATCATCACCGTCCGAGAACACCGGTTCATACAGTGAAACAGGCTCTACAATTGCTTCTAAAGCAAGAACTACAGTTTCCTTAGGTACATTCATCTCTTTTGCTATTTCTTCCACAGTAGGCTCTCTGTTGTTCTTATTTATTAGCTTTTCTTTTATCTGCATAGCATGGTAGGCAGTATCTCTCATTGAGCGACTAACCCTTAAAGCATTGTTGTCCCTTAGAAATCTTCTGACTTCACCGATAATCATAGGTACACCGTATGTTGAAAAACGAACATCAAGACTTGTATCAAAGTTATCAATTGCCTTTATCAGACCGATTACACCTACTTGAAAAAGGTCATCAAGGTTTTCTCCACGATTGGTAAACCTTTGAATTACCGAAAGTACAAGTCGTAGGTTGCCTTTAATCATTTTATCCCTAGCAACTTTTCTTTCTTTTTCATTTCCCTCCCTCATAATTTTCAGAAGTTCTTTCTTTTCTTTTTCTTTTAGCACCTTTAATTTGCCGGTATTTACACCACAAATCTCAACCTTGTTATACTGCAAAAAAATCCCCCCTGACAATCTTTAATAAAAGTATTGCCCGGAGGGATTATTTTCATTCATTAATTTGTATTCTTAACTTTTGTAACCTTGCTACCTGAACCAAAGTCTACTGACCAAGTACCACTTGACTTAACTACTATAAAGTAGCTTTTGTTCTTATTTAATGTTGCGCTTACTGTACCTTCGTAATCATCAATTTCATCACAAAGAACACCTATCTGCTTACCTGTTTCATCAAATAGAAATACAGTAAAGTCATCATCGCCTTTGTTCTTTAGCTTAACGGTTTGCTTATTATCTGTACCTGTAAACATTTTTGATACACATTCACCACTACCTGTAATGTTGTCTGTACCGTCATATGTTATAGCTTTAATCTTAATAGTCCATTTACCTGTAGCAGCGACCTTGATTGTTGCATCTTCTATACCGTCACTTTTACCTTTAGCATAAAGGTTAGTACCTGTATATTTACCGGTAGTATCAACATATGTATATACTCTGCCATCACCATCAGAACCTATTACAGTAAATGTACCTTTGCCTTCATGGGTCATTGTAATTGCATAAACACCTTTTGTAACAGTAACATTAGATAAAGTTTTGTTGCCGTTACCTGAGAACTTCAAATCTTCTTGAGTTACAATTACCTTGCAGTAGTCATACTTATTATTCTTAGTAGTAGCATAGATTTTGCAAGAACCTGTCTTTTTACCGGTTACTTTACCTTTGCTGTCAACTGTAGCAATAGACTCATTTGATGATTCCCACATTACATCTTTATATGCAGTATTGTCAGGTTTAACTGTTGCAGAAAGCTGAACACTTTTGTTAGTACCCACATTTACAGAATGTTTATTAATAACAACACCTGTAGGCTTAACCTTTACAATAACCTTACATTTAGCTTTTAGTCCGTTTGAGCTTGTTGCAGTAATTGTACATTCACCTGCATCTTTGCCTGTAACCTTGCCGTTTTCAACTGTAGCTACTTTTGTATTGCTACTTTCCCATTCAATAGAATTGTTAGTAACATTCTTAGGTGTAATAGTATAAACAAGATTTTCTGTTGCACCTAACATTAATGTAAACTTAGATTTATTCAGTGTTAGCTTTGAAGCCAAAACATTATCAACAGTAACCTTACATTCGTCACTTACACCGTTACTTGTAAAGGCTTTTACTGTTGCTTTGCCCTCACCTACTGCTGTAAGTACACCTGACTTTACCGTTACAACAGAAGAGTCTGAGGTATCCCAATACACCATAGGCTCTGCTGCATTTTTAGGTGTAACAGTTGCAGAAAGTTCAAATTTATCTTTTAGTTGTAGTTTTACACATTTATCTGACAATGTAATATCCTCAACATCAACCTTGCCACAACCACCAAGTATAGTTGTGAAAACAATAGCCAATGCTAGGACTAATGACATTGATATTATTCTTTTCATTTTATCACTCCTAGGGTAATTCTACCCCAAATAAACTTCTTTTTCAAGTAAATATACTTAAATATACTGATTGTTCAGTAATAGTTAATAAACTTAGTTCTTCTCTTCTAACTTTTGAACCTTAGAAAGCTGACTTTGGATTTTCCTTGTACGAACACCAACCAGCTTATCAAGTTCAGTATTAGCTTGATTTAGTCTTGTTTGAGTTTTCTCCAGTACATCTGCAAAAGTATCAAACTCTCTCTTAACATCATTTAGAATTTGCCATACCTCTGCACTACGCTTTTGTACTGCTAAGGTTTTAAAACCAAGTTGCAAAGAATTTAGCAATGCACCCATTGTTGATGGACCTGCTACATTTACCTTATATTCTCTCTGCAAAACTTCCACCATACCACGGTTTACAACTTCGGCATACAGTCCCTCAAATGGTAGGAACATAATTGCAAATTCTGTTGTATTTGGTGGTGAAATATATTTATCGTGAATATCTTTAGCCTCACTTTTGATAGTTCTCAGAAGATTTTTTGAACAAACTTCAATTTCTTCTTTATTGCCACTATTCATTGCATCAACCAGCTTTGCATATGTATCTCCCGGAAATTTACTGTCAATAGGAAGATATACAAAACTGTCATCATCAGCAGGTAGCTTAATTGCAAATTCTACCACATTTCTGCTACCTTTCTTTGTGGCAACATTTTCTTCATACTGTTCAGGTGAAAGAATTTCCTTTAGAATTGCAGAAAGCTGAATTTCTCCAAGGATACCTCTTGTCTTTACATTAGAAAGAACCTTCTTTAAATCCCCTACACCTACTGCAAGGTTTTGCATTTCTCCCAAACCTTTATAAACCTGTTGAAGTTGCTTGCTTACAGTTTCAAAGGATTTATTCAGCTTATTCTCTAAAGTATTTTGAAGTTTTTCATCAACGGTAGTTCTGATATTTTCAAGTTGCTTATTGTTGTCCTCTTGCATATAGGTTAACTTTTTCTCAACAGTAGAACGGATATTCTCTAGTTTCTGTTCATTTTCCATTGAAAAGGTCTTTAACCTATTTTCCATTTGTTGTAGCTGAAATTTCTGGTTTTCAGCCATATTCACTTGATTCTGATTTATCATATCAGACATTAATTTTACACTATTAACAGTATCTTGATTTAGCTTTTTGGATGCATCATATATTGCATCATCAATATTATTATTTTTATTCTTTGAAAGAACTATAACTAATACAACAGCCATTGCAACAATAGCTACTGAAAGTATAATCAAAAGCACAGTTTCCACGATAATCCTCATTTCTAATATATATAAAGAAATATTAACACAGAAACAAGGAAAATTCAACTGAAACTAAAAGGTAGATATTACTGTTTTATCACAATTTTCAGGACTGTATAAGAAAGTATCAATATGGTTGCCTTGATACATATATTCAGGTTCTTTAGGATTATATTCATATTTAAAGGTATCAATAATAATCAGCTTGATTTTCATTCTTTCCGGAATAATACTCTTGATAAATACAGATGCCTGTTCTCCTACCTTAACACCCTCTTTGCTTTCGGCTAAGCCTGCAAGGTTAGGACAAAGTTCCACAAATGCACCGTAGGACTCAACACTTCTTACAATACCTGCTACTGTTTCTCCCGGTGTAAATTTACTTGCATTTTCTTCCCATGTGCCTAAAAGTTCCTTATGAGATAGGCTGATTCTGCCACCGTCAATTGACTTAACTATAGCCTTAATATTCATCCCTACAGAAAATCTTTCTCTAGGGTGTTCTATTCTTGAAACTGAAATTGAATCAATAGGAATTAGTGCTACAATGCCACAACCTATATCTGCAAATGCACCGAAATTTTCCAGGTGGGTAATTTTTGCATCAATAATATCACCGGTTTTCAGTTTACTGATATAATTATTTTGGCATCTGATTTGTGCTTCTTCTCTTGAAAGCACTGCAATATTGTTGCCTTTAGAGTCCTTTGTAAAGCCTTTTACCACAAAGCAAACAGGTCTGTTGACCCTGGAAATAACTGCAATATCTCTTACCTTTCCTTCTCTTATACCGATAGCACCCTCCTCTCTCCTAATAATTCCCTTCATAAACCCTAGGTCAACAATTAGGTTGTGGCTTTGGTCACATACAGTTGCCCTAGCCTCAAGGATTTTTCCGTCACGCATAGCATCATTTAGGGACTTTAGACTTGAAAGTTGCTCCAAATTTTCGTATGTATCAATTCTGCGTCCTTCAGGTAAATAATCTGTCATTTTATTTCCTCCGATTGTTTTGTTACACATAATTACTATGAAATAAAGTTTGGATATATGACCTTTGGATTTTTGATTTTTTCAATTTTGTTTTTTAATTTTGATTTTTTAATTTTGATTTTGGGTTAAGGTAAGTTAGTTCTGCAAATTAGGGTTTTTCAATTTTGTCTGTGGGTAAAGATAAATTTGATAAATTGGGATTTGTAGAGTTAGAACAGACCTTGTTTTGTGATAGATATTTAGAATTAGTAGAAACCATCCAGTCTCCCTTGTGTAAAGGGAGATGTCAGCGATAGCTGACAGAGGGATTGTCTAGTAGGCAGTAATAGATAGATAAAATTTAGATAGGAAAACAAAACCTATTATATATCTATCGAATAAA
>NZ_JBBMEY010000065.1:0-6990 GCF_040096285.1 Ruminococcoides intestinihominis
ACCCTTGCACCAGCAATCGAAAAATCAGACTATGAGCCTAAGACACCAGAAGCAGACGCAAGTGTAGACGCTGATACTGTAAACGACGCTACCGCATTTCTGGAAACATTCTTTAAGCTGTACCCAACAGCCACAGAAAAAGAACTTGCCTATTATGTATCTGGTAATGTACTTGAACCTATCGGCAGAGATTACCTTTATTCTGAACTGATAAACCCTATCTTTACAAAGGACGGGGAGAATGTGAAAGTCAAGGTTGCTGTGAAATTCCTTGATAATCAGACAAAGGCAACGCAGGTATCGCAATATGAGCTTGTGCTACATAAGGATAGCAACTGGAAGATTATAGGATAAGTATTAAGGGGTTATCAAAAAAAGATAGCCCCCTTTACCCTAAAAGCAGAAAACGTTGCTCACGTTTCAGATATATGTTAATATTAAAATTAGAATAGATTAACAAAAAGAGATGATTGGTATGGATAATAGATTTAATAAATCTTGGTATGGAGATAAAGCACAATTAGTCGATAGTGATAATGATTGTGTTATTATAGATTATGGCTGTAAAGGAAAAGGTATTATTACAAGTTATAATCTTTATGACGGTATCACACTTTGTTTTCTTGATTTTTATACAGATGAAATTATGCCCTCACAAAAATTTAATCCTGATATAATTTCTATTGTCCATTGTCAAGCGGGGCGTTATGAATGTGAATTTTCTAATCATCAGATGTTTTATTTGTCAGAAGGATATTTCAGTATTATGGGGACTAAACATTTGCCTATATCTTTTTCCTTTCCCCTAAAAAAATGTTACGCATTTAGCTTAGTCATAGATAAACACGCCCTTAGTGCAGATACACAAAAAATTCTAAATGATTTTTGCTTAGATATGGACAAAATAAGTGAAAGATTAAAGTTAAATAAAAATGGATATTTAAGTCATGCAGACTTTGAGTTAGGACATCTTTTTGAAGAATTTTATAATGCTAAAGATAAGGAAAGTATTACCTATTTTCGTGTTAAAGCAATCGAATTTTTATATTTCATCAACAAACTGTCGGGCAATGAAGAAACTGAATTTCGATATTTCAACAAAAAATATATACAAATAACAAAAGATGTTTGCAAATATATGACAGAACATTTAGAAGAAAAAGTATCTCTGGAACAATTAGCTTATGAAAAAGGAATTAACTTGTCGTTACTGTATAAAGTCTTTGCACAAGTATATGGAGATACTCCTTATTCTTACATAAAAAAATACAAGATGAATATAGCGTCTAATGAATTAAGAAATTCAAAGCGTAAAATAAATGATATTGCGTTAAGTCTTGGATATAGTAATGCAAGTAAATTTTCTATTGCATTTCAATCGGTATATGGTATTTTACCTAAAGATTATCGAAAGGCAGAAAATTAACACTTTTGGGCTATTTTTTGGATAGATATATAGCTATGGAGTAGAAGCAAATAAATATAAAAAGTAAAATGATGTATGTTAGCAAGAGCTAACTACATCATTTTTTAGTTAGGAGGATTTATTATGGCAAAGAAAACGCCAAAACAGGTAAAGCCTAAAACTGGCTTGGCACGATGTATGGAACTGGCTTCAAATAAGAAAGGACTGATTTTTATATCCGCTATTCTTTCTTCCTTAGCGTCGATTGCTTCATTTATTCCTTATATTGCAGTTTACTTCATCATTCGTTCTATTCTTCAAGTTTATCCAAATTTGAATAGCTTAGATGTCAATGAAGTAATAGGGTATGGCTGGTTGGCTCTGGGTGGAATTATCGCAAATATTTTGTTGTATTTTTTGGCGATATTTTGTTCTCATCTTGCGGCTTTTGGAACATTGTATGAATTAAAGGTTAAATTTGCAGAACATATTACCAAAATACCTTTAGGTTATCATTTGACGATTGGAAGTGGACGGTTAAGAAAAATCATGGACGAAAATATAGAAAGTGTTGAGGGTTTCATTGCACATCAATTTCCTGATTTTGTGGCTTCCGTAACTGCTCCGATTGTTATGGTTATTTTATTATTTGCTATTGATTGGAGATTCGGCATTGCTTCTCTTGTTGGTATTATTTTAGCTTTTATTGTTCAGTTTATGGGTTATGGAAGTGGGGCAATGAAAGAAAATATGGGGAAATATCAAATTGCTCTTGAAGATATGAATAATGCGTCTGTTGAATATGTACGAGGTATGCCAGTCGTTAAGGCTTTTAATCAGACAGCTAATTCATTTGAACAGTTAAAACATGCAATCTCTCAATATACAGAATGGGTATTGAAATTTTCATTAGGTTGGCAAAATTGTATGCCTGCATTTACAACGATAATTAACAATATTTATCTTGTGCTTATACCCGTAGGTATTTTAATTGGTACTAATGCAGTAAACCAGAAAGAATTTCTGATGACTTTCATCTTCTATTTGCTCTTTGTTCCAGCAGTAGCGGGTATACTTAACAAAATTATGTATGTTTCAGAATCGTTTATGCAAATCAATGGAAATGTTGCAAGAATGGACGAAATATTTAATATTCCAGTCTTAAAAGATACACAAATATCAAAGACTTTTGATAATGACAATGTTACATTCGATAATGTTAGTTTTTCTTATACTGGAAAAGAGAATGAACTGGCAATAAAAAATGTTTCTTTTGAAGCAAAGCAAGGGGAAATAACAGCGATCGTCGGCTTATCTGGTGGTGGAAAAAGTACGATTGCTAATTTGATTTCTCGTTTTTGGGACGTAACCTCTGGAAGCATTAAAATAGGAAATGTTGATGTTCGTGAAGTTGGAACTAATGACTTAATGAAACATATTAGCTTTGTGTTTCAAGATATATTTCTTTTTAAGCAAAGTATTTTCGATAATATTCGCATGGGAAATCCAAACGCAACAAAAGAGCAAGTCATATCAGCTTCTAAAGCGGCACAGTGTCATGATTTTATTTCTAAATTACCAAACGGATATGATACAGTAGTCGGAACACAAGGTATACATCTTTCAGGTGGAGAACGACAGAGAATTGCTATCGCAAGAGCTATTATTAAAGACGCCCCTATCATTGTATTAGATGAAGCAACTGCATTTAGCGACCCTGAAAATGAATATTTGATACAAAAGGCTTTTGAGAAACTTATGCAAGACAAAACTGTCATTATGATTGCACACCGTCTTTCTACAATTCGTAATGCAAATAAAATTATTGTTATGGAAAATGGTCGCTTAATTGAAAGTGGAAAACATAATGATTTAATACAGAAAAATGGACGTTATGCTGAAATGTGGAAACATTATACAGAGGCGATTGATTGGAAAGTTCAAACAAAGGTGGTGCAGTAAAATGAAAAAATTAAAAGAAATATTATTTTTATCAGATAAAGGCTATACTGATTTGAAAAAAGCAATCATTGCTTGTACGATTACAAATTTAGCAATGTTACTTCCGTTTTGTATTACAGTTATGGTTTTTAGTGAGCTATTAAATCCTTTTTTAGGGCAAGAGTTAGATTGGCAAAATATCTGGTTGCTTTGGGGAGCAGGTATTATTTCAGCAATCATTGTTTTCTTAGCTTCCAAAAATGATTATCGCAAGACTTATATTGCTTCTTATAAAGAGTCAAATGTTACTAGATTGCGTATTGCTGAACATCTGCGTAAACTTCCTATGAGTTTCTTCAACACAAAGGATTTATCAGAACTTACAACAAATATGATGTCGGATTGTAGTAGTATGGAGTCAATGTTAAGTAGTACTATTCCGCCTCTAATTGCAAATGGAATTTCTGTAACTTTAACCTGTGTTCTTCTTGCACTATTTGATTGGCGTTTAGCATTATGCGTTTTCATTACATTACCGATTGCTTTCTTAGTTATTTGGTGTAGCAGGAAATATCAGATAAAATTATTTGAAAAGCAAGTGGAAACAAAATTAAATGCGTCCAGTCAAGTACAAGAATATTTAGAGGGAATAAAAATCATTAAATCATGTAATTTAAGCGGCGTTCACTTTAGGACTTTGAACAGAGCGTTATTGGAAATGAAAAAAATTGCTGTTAAAGTTGAAATGGTTGTCGGTATTTTTATGTCCAGTGCAAGCATGATTTTACAAGCAGGAATAGGAATAACTATATTTGTAGGGACAATCTTATTAGTCAATGGACAAATTGAGCTATTACCTCTTCTTATGTTTTTCTTGATTGTAACAAAGATATATGGACCGATATTAGCTATTTTATCTCAATTAACTACATTATTAAATCTTAATGTCGTTACAGAAAGAATGAAAACATTATTGACTACTCCTGCTATGAGTGGGAAAGAAGAAACACCTCAAACTTATAATATTAAGTTAAATGATGTATCTTTTGCTTATAACAATGAAGATGTTATTCACAATGTTTCATGCACAATACCACAGGGAAGCATAACAGCGTTAGTTGGTCCGTCTGGAAGCGGAAAAAGTACAATCGCAAAATTGATTGCCAGATTTTGGGATATACAAAGCGGTTCAATAACGATTGGTAATAAAAACATTAAAACAATCAATCCTGAAAATTTAATGGAAAAGATGTCCTTTGTCTTTCAAGATGTTACATTGTTTAATGATACAGTTTTTAATAATATTCAAATGGGAAATCCTAATGCTACAAAAGAACAAGTATATAAAGCTGCCAAAGTAGCTTACTGTGATGAATTTGTTCGTAATCTGCCAAATGGATATGATACTATTTTAGGAGAAAACGGAAGTACATTGTCAGGTGGAGAACGTCAAAGAATTTCTATTGCAAGAGCTTTATTAAAAGACTCTCCGATTATTCTTTTAGACGAGGCAACCGCCTCTCTTGACCCAGAAAATGAAGTTTTCGTACAAAAAGCACTTGCACATCTGATAAAAGGTAAAACAGTTATTATGATTGCACACCGTCTAAGGACTGTGGTAGATGCAGACCAGATATTAGTAATGGAAAATGGAAAAATAGTTGAACATGGAACACATAATGAGCTTATGGAAAGAAAAGGGCTATATCACAAATTATATTCTATTCAACAAGAAAGTCTGGGGTGGTCTGTATAATCGTATAGAAAAACTGATATAGAATAGAAAAATAGTATTATAAGAGCAGAAACATTAAATTTTCAATGATTTACAATATCATAACTTGCTTTTCAAGATGTTTATGCTTAAAGGAGAAACACACATATGATTGGTCTGAAAAAACGAGATATTAAAAAAGCATTGAAAGCTGGGGCAAAAGCTGGCGGTGTATCATTGTCTGATGTTCGGGCGGATATTGAAGCAACGATTGATGAAGCTATGAACAGCACCGACCCAGAGGTGCAGGCAAATTTTAAAAAGTATTTTGGAAATAAACGCCCTACATCAGAAGAATATATTTACAAGATTACCCAAAAGACAAAAGTGTAATACAAAACAAGTGCTGTAAGGGGGATTGTATTATGGAACATTTTAAGCGAAATTCTATACAATCATACACTACCTAATAGCATTTTATTAAAAACTGAATATTTTACAGCTTTAATAGCTCGTATAAAACTATATGTTTTGTGCGGGCTTTTTTTGTACCCGAAAAAATTTTTTCAATTTTTTTCAAATTCCTGCAACAAATCACACCTTGCCGTACAGATATGGTGCGGAAAGAGGGATAAACACTTTTCACGTCATAACGGAAAGGGGGTGTGATGATATGAAACCGTCGAACTTCCAAAGAACGATACAATGTCAATTCGATTGCAAGCTCAAACGTGTAGTAAAGGGCATTGTCCGTAATTACCGCAAAGAATTAAAGCGACGAAGAAATAAGGAAATTTCCTATTGTGAACTTCCAGAAATCGTCGTGGAAAAGCTGGCTGTCTGGGACGAATATGAAAGCGATTATACCGCCTTTGATGTATGCGGTATTGAGGTTCGTGTCCTTGATGATGATTTAGCAGAAGCGATTAAGTATCTGTCTGAAAAGGACAGAGAAATCTTGTTGATGTACTTCTTCTTAGGCATGAGCGATACAGAAATCGGCGACAGATTAAAGATTAACCGTTCAACGTCGTTCCGCAGTAGGAAGAACTCACTTGAAGAAATCAAGAAAAAGTTAAAGGAGAACATGAATGATGAATAACACACGCCCGTCATTTTACCTTATCTCGTCGGCTGTGGACGGCAACGTAAATTCGATTGAAAAGATACTGGCATTTTATGACCCGTACATATCAAAATGTTGTTTACGTCCATTCTATGACAGATATGGTAATGTCTGCATAGTCGTAGACATGGAATTAAAGGGACGTATCAGAGAAGCACTTATCAAAATGATGTTGGACTTTGATATTCCTTTAGAAACCGAAGAATAAGAAGCAGTAACCGCAGAGCATGATTTGTTCAATCCCCTCTTTCCTGCTCTGCTCCTGCTTTTACATGAAAGCAACACGCTTTCGCCACAGCTCTTTGACAACTGAATAAAGCAGACAGATACGTTTGTGAGATAGCGAGCCACGGGGACTGTACGCCACGACCTTTTCAAAAAGAAAGCGAGCGACCCACGCAGTGATCCGAGAGCGACTGTTGGAAAAGTCGTTTTGCCACGACCTATCCTCACAGAATAATGATACGTCCGCATGGTGCGGTTCTGCCCACAAGAATGGGAATAGTTGAGATACTAACGGAGCTTTCCAAAGCCGTCTGCCTGCTTGTAAAAAACGACACACAGTAAAGGGGGTGTATAGATTATGAACAATACTGATGTGCCTATCTGGGAAAAATATACGCTGACGATTGAAGAAGCGTCTAAATACTTCCGTATTGGCGAAAAGAAATTGCGTAAATTAGCCGAAGAAAATCTTGACGCTGGCTGGGTTATCGTGAACGGTAATCGTATTCAGATTAAGCGAAAACAATTTGAAAAAATCATAGATACATTGGACGAAATCTAATGTCATTGAGCCGTAGA
>NZ_JBBMEY010000066.1:0-6850 GCF_040096285.1 Ruminococcoides intestinihominis
ATAAATTAGATGAATTAATCGGTTATTATCTAATTTATCTACATTACATAATCAACCCCACAAACCCTAATTTATCATTCTCACCTTTACCCACAGACAAAATTGAAAAACCCAAATTTACAGAACCGATTTACCATTACCCACAAACGAAATTAAAAAACTAAAAATTACAAACCAAATCACAAAACAAAAGCTCCCGAAATGGGAGCTTTTTTAGTTATAAAGTGATAGGGAATAGTGAAAAGTATCAATAACCCTATTGTCATAACAAGCCCGGAATGACAGGAGCAGGCATTTGGGATTACAAACAGCCTCCACCAAAGGTGCATTTCCCTTAGCAAGGGAATACCTTATAAATAAGGGGAGCCTTTGTTATTAATGCATAATCTGCATTAACTTATTCAAAATTATTACATTTGCATTGTATGTCGGATTGTAAAAGTATTATCCCTTTCGTATAATATAATTGTAAAAATAAAAGAGTGATTTCAGAATTTAAAATTTAAGGAGAATGATTATGCAGTTGTTTAATGATTTTTGTAACTATACCTTGGACGAAAATGGAGTGCTGAACAGTTTTCAGCTTGATTATCCCGAAAACTACAACTTTGGCTATGATGTTGTGGATAAAATGGGGGAGCTTGCACCAAACGACATTGCTATGGAGTGGACAAACCCCGACCATCTTCACAAGACATTTACCTTTGCCGACATAAAAAGACTTAGCAATAAGGCGGCAAATGCCTTTAAAAATCAGGGTGTTAAAAAGGGCGACAGAGTGATTGTAATTCTTAAAAGGAATTATGAATACTGGTACATTGTTCCCGCACTTCACAAGCTGGGCGCTATCGTTATCCCTGCAACAAATATGCTCACCTTTGACGACATCACATACAGAGTTGACACAGCGGATATTCGCTTTGCAGTTTCCACACCTGACGGTGACACAGCGGAAACTTTAGTTAAGGCATCAAAGGAAAGACCGATTCTTGAAAAGGTTTTTGTTGTACGCAGAGATGTGGAGGGCGCTGTTAATTTTACAGATGAAATTGGAAAGGCTGACGACAACTTTGAAAGAGTTGAAACCCTTGCTAAGGAGCCAATGCTCATATACTTTACATCAGGTACAACAGGCTACCCAAAGGCTGTTATGCACGACCACACCTACACACTTTCCCACATAATCACAGCAAAGTTTTGGCAGGATGTAAAGGAAAAAGGACTTCACCTCACAGTTGCGGAAACAGGCTGGGGTAAGGCTTCCTGGGGCAAAATTTACGGTCAATGGCTTTGCGGTTGCGGTGTTATGGTTTACGACTTCGACCATTTCTCACCTGACAAGCTGTTGAGAGTTATGGAAAAGTACAAGGTTACATCTTTCTGCGCACCGCCAACAGTTTACCGCTATTTCATCAAGCGTGGAATGAATAATTACGACCTTTCTTCATTAAAGCACATCACCACAGCAGGCGAGGCACTTAACCCTGTTGTATTCAAAAAGGTTTTTGAGCAGACAGGACTAAGACTTATGGAGGGCTTTGGTCAGACAGAGTCTGTACTAATGCTTGGCAACCTTGTGGGGAGTGAGGAAAAGGTTGGTGCTTTGGGCAAATCAACACCACTTTACAACACAATGATTGTTGACGACAGCGGTAACGAGCTGCCTGCAAACGAGGTTGGCGAAATTGTAGTTGCCCCACAGGAAAATCAGCACGGCATCTTTATGGGCTACTGCGGTGACGAAAAGCTGTACGAAAAGGTTTGGAGAAACGGCGTTTATCACACAGGGGACACAGCCTACAAGGACGAGGACGGATATTACTGGTATGTTGGCAGAATTGACGACCTTATCAAGACAAGAGGCTTTAGAGTAGGACCTTTTGAGATAGAAAATGTACTGATGAAGCACCCTGCTGTTATGGAATGTGCAGTTATCGGTGTACCTGACGAGTCAAGAGGTCAGGCAATCAAGGCAACCGTTCACCTTGCAGAGGGCTACACAGAGAGCAGAGAGCTGAAAAGAGAGCTGAAAACCTTTGTAAACAGCCGAGTAGCCTCCTACAAGCACATTCAGCACCTGGAGTTTATTGACGAAATGCCAAAGACAATCAGCGGAAAAATCAAAAGAACAGACATCAGAGAAATCGACAGAAACAAGATTTGCTAATAAAATGCAGAATTTAGATATAACAAAAGCTCCCATAATGGGAGCTTTTTTGTTTCTTATAGGTAGTAATAAAATTAAAAAATCACTTATCTTTCTTAATCATTCTACCGTTAACAAAGACATATTCACTGTCTTTATTTTCGTCCATAAGTTTCTTTTCTTTTTCAATATCTCTTTCTTTAGGAAGTACAACATATCTGTCATCTTTCTTAGTGAAAGAACCAACTGCCTCTTGCAACGGCTTTGAGATAATAGAAACAACAATATAAGTATAGAATAATGGATAAATAAGTGAAACCAAAATACCTACAATCAGTAGCCATACATTGCTTGTTAGCATAATTGCAAAGAATGCTACAGCAGTAGGTACTGCAACTGCAAGTAAAGTCAGAACACTCCTTAAAATCTTGCCAAATACTAGGATAAATGAGTTCTTATACACTTGAAGTAGTTTAATATCATATGTAATGTTCATCATAGGAACATAGAACATTGTTGCCACTAACATTGCACTAAAGAATAAGTATAGTGTAAGCAATGCACTGTAAACTGCACTGACAGAAGCCATTGAATAGTAGTAAAGAATTGCGAAAACTGAAAGTGTAACAATAAGGTAAGTGATTATACCGTTAATTAAAAATGTTTTCCAATTATCTTTTACAGAAGTTTTAAATGTATCAAGTACATTAATATCTTTCTTTTCAATAGCGATTTTCCTAATTACCATTACAAGTCCGGCATAAAGAGGATAAGCCGGTATAATTCCTAAAAACCAAACTATTACATTTTGAAAACCAGTTAAGTAACCTATCAAACCAAATATAGCAAAGCATATGGTTGAGGGAATAGTATATAAAAGATTTGCAAACATAATTTTTGGGAAATTAGTGAAAAATCTTGCAAAAGCAGAGTTTTTAAAACTTTTCATTCAATCATTCCTTAAAAATTTTTCTTTTTTATAGTACCACAACAGTAGTTGAATTTGCAATAAATAAATCAAAATTGTTATATTCTTTAGAAGAACAAAATACTGTAAAAAACCAGTGCTTACCACAAAATAACTGAATAAAATTATTAATAAATTTTAAAGAATTTTGAATATATTGCGAACATCTGTAACAGTCTGTAAATTAAATTACATATATTTTATAAAAAAATATTAGTCAAAACTATTGTATTTTTATAAAAAGTGTGTTAAACTGCACTTGTGAGGTTGAGGAGACACTCCTCAAATTCGTCTTCTGATAAGGCGAAAAATTTTTAAGGACAAAGGTGAAAAAAATGAAAAAAGAAACAGTGAAGAGAATCGTAGTTGCCGGCGTGGCAGGTATGATGGCAGCTACTTGTTTAGCAGGTTGTAACACTTCTAATTCTAACGATAAGGACAGTAGTGGTGCTAAAGGTCAGGTTTATTATCTAAACTTTAAGCCTGAACAGGATCAGGCTTGGCAGAAGTTAGCTAAGGAATACACAAAGGAAACAGGTGTTAAGGTTAAGGTTCAGACTGCTGCCGAAGGTAAGTATGAAGAAACTCTTACATCTGCAATGGATAAGGACAATGCTCCTACACTATTCCAGGTTAACGGTCCTGTTGGTCTAAAAAACTGGAAAGACTATTGTCTAGATCTTAAAGATTCTGACATTTACAAGCAGTTAACAAGCGATACATTTGCACTAAAGGACGGCGACAGTGTACCGGGTATTGCTTATGTTATTGAGTCATATGGTATCATTTACAACAAGACTCTACTTCAGAAGTATTGTGATTCTTCATTTGCTACAGTTAAGAAGATTGAAGACATCAACAGCTTTGATAAGCTAAAGACTGTTGCTGATGAAATCCAGAAGAACAAAGATAAGTTAGGTGTTAAGGGTGCATTCACTTCAGCAGGTATGGATGGCTCATCTGACTGGAGATTTAAGACTCACTTAGCAAATATGCCTATCTACTATGAATACAAGAAAGATAACGTTACTTCTACAGATGCTATCAAGGGTACTTACCTAGATAACTACAAGAAGATTTTCGACCTATATATCACAGATTCAACATGTGCTCCTACTTCTCTTGCTAGCAAGACAGCTACTGACTCAGAAACAGAATTCATTAAGGGTCAGGCAGTATTCTTCCAGAACGGTACTTGGGAATATGACGCTATCAAGAAGGGTGGCATAAAGGACGACGAATTGGGTATGCTACCTATTTACATCGGTGCTGACGGTGAAGAAAATCAGGGTCTATGCACAGGTTCTGAAAACTACTGGTGTGTAAACAACGGCGCTTCTGAAGATGATCAGAAGGCTACTTTAGACTTTATGAACTGGTGTGTAACATCTGACAAGGGTACTTCTGCAATGTCTACCGATATGGGCTTTGTAATCCCATTTAAGGATGCTAAGGAAGCTACAAATCCTCTAGTTAAGATTGCTGACAAGTATGTGGCTGACGGTAAAGAAGCTGTTTCTTGGAACTTTACAACAATGCCTAGTGAAGACTGGAAGAACGGTGTTGGTACAGCTCTAACACAGTATGCTGCCGGTACAGGTAAGTGGGATGACGTTGTTAAGGCTTTCGTTGACGGTTGGAAGACAGAATACGCAAAAGCTAACGGCTAATTTATCCTTTAATTATTAAACTTAGTTAGGGGGCGGATTCGCCCCCTATAATTTTGAATTAAGAAGAAAGGTGAGAAAATGGTAAAGAAACATAAAAAGTATTTTCTGATTTTCGTATTACCAACATTAATTGCCTTTGCTATCGGTTTTATTTATCCCTTCTTTCAGGGCATCTATCTATCATTCTGTAAGTTCCATACAGTAAGTAATGCTAAACTGATTGGTTTTGATAACTATGTAAAAGCATTCCAAAATGAAGCCTTTATCCATTCATTCTGGTTTACAGTTCTATTTGTTATTGTTTCAATAGTTCTCATTAATCTTATTGCTTTTGCAGTTGCATATGTTCTAACCCTTGGTATTAGAGGTTCTAATATTTTTAGAACAGTGTTCTTTGTTCCTAACCTAATTGGTGGTATCATCCTTGGTTACATTTGGAAACTTATTTTTGATGGTATCCTACACAACTATGGTACTAACTTAGCACTTAATAGTACTTATGGTTTTTGGGGACTTGTAATTCTGATGTGTTGGCAACAAGCAGGTTATATGATGATTATTTATATTGCCGGCTTCCAAAGTGTTCCTAGTGACCTTTATGAAGCAGCAAAGATTGACGGTGCTAACAGAAGACAACTTCTTACTAAGGTTACTATTCCTATGATGGCACCATCAATTACAATTTGTACATTCCTAACACTAACAAATTCATTTAAGTTATTTGACCAGAACTTAGCTTTAACTGCCGGTGCTCCGGGTGTAGTAACTGACGGTGGTGTAACCATTAAGCAAACGGAAATGATGGCACTTAATATTTACAACACCTTCTATTCAAATGCTAACTCTCGTGGTGTTGGTCAAGCAGAGGCAGTTATCTTCTTCGTAATTGTTGTTGTAATTGCTCTTGCTCAGCTATACTTCACTAGAAAGAGGGAGGTGCAGCAGTAATGGCAAAGGTTAAACCTAAAGAAAAACAACCTAAGAAAAAGCAAACTTTAGGTATGAAAATTTTGACAGTAGTATTTTCTGTTATTTCAATTTTCTATGTGTCACCACTATTTATTGTTTTGATGAACTCCTTTAAGTTTAAGACAGATATTAGTGACAACCCATTTGCCTTTCCAAATGCCGAAACTTTCTATGGTTTCCAAAACTACATAAAAGGTATGACATTTGGTAACTTCTCTTTCTGGAAAGTTGTTTTAACAAGTTTATTTATCACTATCGGTGGTGTATTCCTAATCCTACTTTGTACATCAATGACTGCATGGTATGTTACAAGAGTTAACTCAAAGATTTGCAAGATTATTTACTACTTCTGTGTATTCTCAATGGTTGTACCATTCCAGATGGTTATGTACACTCTTTCAAAGACTGCTGATAAGCTACACCTAAATTCACCTGTTGGTATTTTGGTAGTTTATTTGGGATTTGGTGCAGGTCTTGCAATTTTTATGTTCTCCGGCTTCGTAAAGGGTATTCCTATTGAAGTTGAAGAAGCTGCAAGTGTTGACGGTGCAGGACCTCTAAGAACATATTTCGGTGTTGTTGTTCCTATTATGAAGCCAACAATTATTTCTGTTGGTATTCTGGAAACAATGTGGATTTGGAACGACTACCTACTACCATACCTAATCTTTAGTGGTACAAACTATAGAACAATTCCTATTCATATTCAGTACCTAAACGGTAGTTACGGACAAACGGATATGGGTGCTATTATGTCCCTTATCATTATAAGTATCTTGCCTATCATCATCTTCTACTTCGCTTGTCAGAAGTATATTATCGAAGGTGTTGTTGCCGGTGCTGTTAAGGGATAATTCTCAAATAATGCTCATTTATAATTATATGTTAATTATAAAATTAACAGTTACAGACCCTCATTTGAGGGTCTGTTTTCCTTTTGTTATTATTTAGTTTTTAGTTATAAATTAGTTTTTATAATTTTGTTTCTGCGTAATGGTTGGGTAGATAAATTAGAGTTTGCGGGGATGATTATGTAATGTAGATAAATTAGATAATAACCGATTAATTCATCTAATTTATAGTTTTTCCCTCCTTCAG
>NZ_JBBMEY010000067.1:0-6529 GCF_040096285.1 Ruminococcoides intestinihominis
CTCTAATGTGAACTTATGCAAAAGTTTTTAGAATTAAAAACTTTTGTAGTGAAGCCCCTACAACTGTAAGCCATAGTTCCGTAGTAAAATCCCTACAACTGTAAGCCGTAATTCTGTAGTTAAACTCTACAACTGCAAACCATAGTTTGATACAAAATTATTTTGCACAAGCTGTGAAAGGTAAAGTCTTGTCGTACTTTTGGAATACCTTTTTATATGTATTATAAACTTCCTTATATTCAGGTAGGTACTCCTTGATTTCACTACTACTGAAAGGAATAATCAAATGGTCTCTCCATGTTGCTTGGTTAAAGTAACAGTAAAGTAGATTATTCTCTAGGTTTTCAAAAGTGATTTTTGTTTTACCGTCTTTAGTAGTTTTCTTAACTGTCATAGTAGCAAGAATACTTGTTACCTTGTTATAATTTTCGTCTTGATACTGTGAACATAACAGATTACCCATTGAGTAATAAACCAAAGTATCACCAACATATCTTGCAGGTTCAATTACATGAGGGTGAGTACCAATTACCAGGTTAACACCATTATCAGCAAGGAACTGTGCCATATCATCCTGATATTCTGATTCATCAGGCATATATTCAACACCGGCATGCATACCAACAATTAAGAAGTCAACATTATCTCTTACTGCTTCAATATCTTTCTTAACTTGCTTTTTATATGCTTGATACTTAGTATCCTTTGCAGGGTCGTTAATTTCCAGGTCAATTGGCCAAACATTAACCATATATTCCTTACCATCCGGTACAGGAATACCGTTTGTGCCATATGTATAGTCAAGCATTGTATATTTAATGTCGTTACATTCAAGTACATTTACTGCATCTCTGTCTGCTTGGCTATCATAAGTACCCATCATATATACATTATGTTCTTTTCTTTGCTTGTCCCAATATTTACAAGAATTTAGGATACCCTCTTCACCACCATCCATTGAATGGTTAGTAGCAGTTGAAACCAGGTTATAACCTAGGTCAACCATAGCGTCACCGGCTTCTTGTGGACTGACAAATAGTGGATAATCGGAAAGTCCCATTTCTGTACCACCAAGGATTGTTTCTTGGTTATAGTAGTTTACATCACACTTAGAAGTAAACTGCCTTAGGTTCTTAACCATTGGTTTAAAGTTATATCCGTTGCCACCGGCAAGTTCATTTGCACCTTTATAAATTGAACTATAAATAATATAGTCACCGGCAATAGACATATTAAATGAACTTTCTGTTGCTTTTGCTGTTGTTGTAGTCTGTGGTTTTGTTTCGTTAGTATCACCCTTGTTGCTACAACCTTTTGCACAAGAAGTAATACTGACAATTATCACAATGAGAAGTACAACTAAAATTCCTAAACCCACAAAAGGAATCATTGAATACTGTCTTTTGTTGCCTCTCTTATCTACATATCCTCTTCTAGCCACTTTTACCCTCCAAATTAATTGTCTTTCTTTCGTTGTATGTGGTAACAAATTTTTGTAAGTTGTTTATTCGGTAAAAATCTCATAAAGAAATTAGCACTTTTCATTGTAAATGATGGCATAATAATCATCTTATTCTTTAGTGCATTGTCTATGGCATACTTTGCAGCATATGTTTGGTCAATACCTTTAATTGCAAAGTTAACACCGGCAACTTTGTTAAACTCTGTTTTAACAGGTCCGGGACAAAAACAACTGATATGAACATTGCTTTTCTTTCTTCTAAGTTCTTCATATATACCTTCGCTAAGTCTTACAACATAGTTCTTTGAGGCATAATATGAACTCATAAGAGGTCCTGCTAAGAAACCTGCTGATGATGCTACATTAAGGATATGACCTTTATCTTTCTTGATAAAGTCCCTTAAAAACAGCTTAGTAAGAATATGAACTGCTGTAATGTTAGTATTGATAAGGTCAATTTCTCTATCCAAATCAATATTAGCAAATTCTCCGTAAATACCAAAACCGGCATTATTAATAAGAAAATCTATATTTTCATTAGCAGTTTCTTCATAAAGTTTCTTTGCATTTTCCGGTACAGACAAATCTGTTGTAATTATCTTTACCTCAGGTTTACCTATTAAACTTTTCTTTAGCTTAACAAGGTTTTCTTCTCGTCTGGCTACAAGAATAAGTGAATAGCCTTTACTAAAAAGATACTTAGCCATCTCTCTACCCATTCCGGAACTTGCACCGGTAATAAGAGCCTTCATTTAATCACCAATTTCTAAAAATTATCCTTCAAGAACAACTTTGTCTTTTTCTAATTCTTCTTCATTTTCAGGCATACCAAGGTCATCTTCGTTGATAATATCCTTAGTGTATGTTCTCCACTTAGTAACCTTTTTGCCACCGATAGTATGCTTATAAAAATGTTGGGCATCTTTGTTCCATTCTAAACATTCCCACTTAATTTTTACACAATCATGGACTTTAGCTACCTTTTCGCATACATCAAAGAACTTTGTACCGATACCTTGTCCTCTATAAGCACTTCTTACATAAATGTCTTCAATGTACATTACCTTTTTCATAGGGAATGTTGCAATCTGGAAGAAGTATGTACAGAAACCAACAATTTCGCCATCAATCTCAGCCTTTAGAATATGCAATAGTTTTTCTTCAAAAACCATTTTTCCTATTTCATCAGGTGAAGCTGTGTGGTAGTCTTCCATTCTTTCAAATGTAGCAAAATGCTTATATAGACGATAAATAAGGTCTAAATCCTTTTCTTCAATATAACTTACTTTTAATTTTCCCATTTTATGTTCTCCTCTTTTACAAATAATTCTATAGTAGAATTATAAGTTGAAAACTTCTAAGTCATCAGGCACATAAAGGCTGCCTGAATAAAACTCTTTTCCCTCTTTTGTATATAGTTCTTTTCTGTTAGTGATGTTCTTATCCTCTGTATGATAAAGAATAAGGTTCTTTACATTAAGTTTCTCAGCTAAGATACAAGCATCCTTTACTGTTGAATGGTGCTTTTCATATGGATGGAACTTTTCCCTATCTTCATAAAGGCAGAAAGCCTCATGTAGTAGATATGTACTATCCTGTACATATTCTTTTTCCACTTCATTATATGGTTCATCACCACAACAAGTTAACTTATCTTTACCGTAATACATAGTAAAACCAAACTGCTTTGTCTTAGTAGAATGAATATCAAAGAACTTTACTTTATTGCCTAGGATAGTAACTTCATCACCATCTTCAACAGAGATTAGGTGAAACTTTTTTCCTATATAATCAATCTGTTTAGGTTGAAGTAACATAGTAGCAATGTCAGTAATTATCTTTATTAATTCACTATGGGCATAAAGATTAACTTCTTTATCGAAAGTACCTCTGCTCATATTCTGAGTAAATACTCTAACCAGCCATATAATACCGGTGATATGGTCAATGTGCTTATGTGTTACAAAGATATTTTTGATTTTCTTCCAATCAATATTTGCCTTTTCAAGTTGGCTTAGGATTTGGTTTCCTCCACCACCATCAACTAGGAAATACTCATCATTTTGTTCAATTGCAAAACAAGTATTGTAGCACTTAGTTACCATTGCATTACCTGTACCTAATATAGTTAATTTCATAAATTCACCTCTTTAACTACATACGATTACATTATATCATTTACAAAGATTTAACACAATATATATTTTTGCATAACTATATATTGTTGCATAAAAAGTTATATTGAAAATTTTTGCAGAAAAAAAGACGGAATAAATCCGTCTTAAGTATAGTAATAATCATCTTTCTAAAATGGTGCAATAGTCGGAATAAAATTTCTGGCTACCGAATATATTACTGACAATATAATTAAAGTGTAAATAAACTTATTGCTATGTATAGGAAAATGAAAATTCTTTCCAAATACCTTTAACACCAATTCAATATAGTACATTAATGCAAGGACTATACCAACAATTATAAAAGCATTTTGCCTTAATGAAAGTAAAAAATCAAAATGCAATAAAGCAATAACCGACCTAGTCATTCCACATCCGGGACAATTAATATGGAAAAGTGTATATGTTATACATGGTGGCAAGGAAATATTATTTACCACATATACTGCCAATATATATAATAAGAAAACTACTAATAAGGGTACTAAAAACACCAGTACCTTTTTTACAATACTTTTATTCATAACTTTCCTAACAAAAAAGACGGACAACAGCCCGTCTTTTAGATTAACATAATTAACTATTAATAATATCTACCAGTATTATATACAGCACTAAATGAACCATAAACTACTAGTACATAAATTAAGTAAATTGCCCATATTGCAAGTGCAATAATAGAAAGTACAATACCTGCAGTAGCCATACCGTTATCTGTTGGCTTTTTCTTACGAGAAAGGACACCAAGAACAATACCTACAATTGAGCAAACTGAACCACAACAGAAGAAAGAAACAATACCTAGAACTAATGAAGCAATAGCAAGACCTCTGCTATTGTCCTGAGGTTGCTGATACTGGTTAGGAGCATAGTTGTTATAATTGTTGTAGTTATTAGGCTGATTATACTGTTGCTGATTGTACTGTTGTTGATTGTACTGAGGCTGATTATACTGTTGTTGATTGTACTGTGGCTGATTATACTGCTGATTGTACTGATCATTCTGTTGATTATACTGATTGTTTTGCTGATTATTTTGCTGATTGTTAAAGTTTTCGTCCATAATTTCCTCCAAATCATTTTATATATCAATTTTATACTATCTCCATTTAAAAGTCAACATATATATTATTTTTGTCAATTTTTTGCCATTTCACATTGGCATATGTTTGACAATTACAATAAATAGTTTATAATGTAATTATATTTATGTAGGAGGAAGATTATGTTTATTTCAACAACAGAAACAGTACCGGGTATGAATTATCAAATTCTTGGTGTTGTACAGGGTAACACAGTACAGTCAAAGGACTTTGTAAGTGACTTTAAACAAGGATTTAAGAGCATTGTTGGTGGTGAACTAAATGACTATACAGAAATGATGAATACTGCAAGAGGTGTTGCTCTAGACAGAATGGTTAATCAGGCAATGCAGATGGGTGCTGACGGTGTTATCGGTATTAGATACACTACATCATCAATTTTGCAACAAAGCTCTGAAATCTTAGCATATGGAACTGCTATTAAATTTGTTTATTAATTTCCAATTTAATTCCATAAAAGAATTATATAAAAAGTCCGACTTTTGTCGGACTTTTATTTTTACTTAATTTTGATATTTTATATTTTCAGTTGTAATTAGTGGATAACTGACAAGTGTATCACTGTCTAAATTTTCCTTATGCATATCTATTGCAGTAATCTGGTGGTTATCATATGTTGTATAGTAATAAATACCCTTATCACAATTACAACAAGAAGTATAAATTGTAATCTCATACTTACCCTCAGCTACTTCACAACAACCTCTTTGCTGGTCAACTGAATTTAGAATATGGAAAAACTGACTTACACTTGAATTTTCTTCAGGAGAAGATTTACTATTCATTTTCACAAATGCAACTCTTGCAAATCTTGATGCTGATGATAAGTCCCCGGGTAAACCTAAAGCACCCATTCCCCTGCTATACTGAGTAAAATCCAGCTTTTCATTTTGAGAAAAAGTATTTTCCGGTTGTTTTGGTGAAAGTCCCATATAGTTATTAAGCATAAACATTTGCTGAGGAAATGGTGGGTTATTTGTTAAGACACCTACTTTATTATCATAAATATGCATACCATCTTCCATTGTTTCCACAACAATACAACTTTCCTTATCTGCAATAATATAATGTAGCTGAGCTAAAGGATAATTGTCATTAAACTGAGTTGCAGTAATATTTATATTTTTTAGCTTTTCCTTTGCCTCTTTAACACTTGCACATTGACTGAGAATATAGTTAATAAATTCATACTGTGCTACATTTTCTTTATCTTCATCCACATCATAATACTTTGCATTACCAACAAAATTAAGACCTGCCATACCAAGACCTTTCTCATTAACTGCATCATAATATAATGGATAATCATTTGCAATATGAGCCATACCAATCATAGCATAGTGGTTCTTCACCTCACCTATAAAGTGAAAATTTATTGGATAATTTCTAGGTGTTATTGCTACTACTTCACCGTAAGAAAACTCATAATCAAGTGTTCTGCCAAAATAAAAATCATTTGTCTTATATGTTGCTGATGTACACATAACTTGCTCCTTAGTTTTAATTTTATTCTTCCAATATCGCTATAGATTTAGTATATCATTTTATATATTTTTCAGCAATGTTTTTTTATATAATTGTCAGATTGCTCTGTTAATTATTATGGTTCATATGTAGAATATATATGTTTGATAAATTTGGTTTTTTCAATTTTGATTTTGGATAAGATAAATTGGTTTTACAAATTAGGGTTTGTCTTTTAGTTTTGATTGTGGGTAAAAGAAAATTTGTAGTGAGAATATATACCATAAAATCATATAAATCTATGACTCACAGGTGTAGGGGAC
>NZ_JBBMEY010000068.1:0-6305 GCF_040096285.1 Ruminococcoides intestinihominis
TGCTTTTAATCGCTTATCATATTTTCTGCTCATGGTTTCCTCCATTGGAATATTGATTTTATTATATCATATTCCCCTGTTACTCTATCAAAAATATGATAAACTCTCCATTATTATACTATGACAGTGTGAGTTAACAGTAAACCAAAGAACAATATGTCGATCATGAAAGAATGCTCCTTTGTGTTTCCCGTGCTTATGATTATTACAAGCAAAATAGCTATTGACTAAAACATTTACACAAAATCAGTGTTAAAAATATAGCCGATGCAACAAAAACAAAATACCACTGAATTTGGAGAAAAATTATGATTTTTAAGAAACCTGTTTTATCAGATGGAATTACAGAAAGCACTTTTGAATGCAAAAGAGATGGATTGACGATTCGTGGAACAATCTACCGTCCAAAAGGAGATCATCTTCCGATTGCAATCGTATGTCACGGATTTATGGCATGGCAAGACAGTGTGAAACATTATGCGGCTTTTTTGGCTGAAATGGGATATGTTGCATTTACATTTGATTTTTGTGGCGGTTCTGCTATGTGTGGAAAAAGTGACGGAAAAACCACAGAGATGTCTGTTCTGACAGAAACCAAAGATCTGAAAGCGGTCATTGAATATGTTAGAAATCTTTCCTATACAGATTCTGAAAAAATTTTATTGATGGGATGCAGTCAGGGTGGTTTTGTGTCTGCTTTGGTGGCAGCAAAGAACAACTTTCCGATAGAAAAACTTGTCCTGTTTTATCCGGCATTGTGTATCCCGGATGACGCCAGAGCCGGAAAAATGATGATGGCAAAATTTGATCCGCAAAATGTTCCCGATACTTTCCGCTGCGGACTGATGAAATTGGGGTGATGCTATGCAATGGATGTCATGCAAATGGATGCCTTTGCAGAAATTAAGAACTACGCCGGCAGGGTGTGCATCGTGCATGGTACAAAGGATAAAATCGTAGATGTTTCTTCTGCCAAACGTGCGGCAGAAGCATATAAAAGTACGATGCCGATCGGAATGCAAGATTCCAAACGGGTGCAACTTCATTTTATAGATGGCGGAGGGCATATGTTTTCGAAAAAGCATGATGTCATTGCAATGAAATTATTAAAAGAATTCGCCGCAAAACACGAATGATTTTCATCTGATACCATATGGACAAATCTCCACCTTTAAAGACTTGACAGTTGATATAATCTGCCATCACCTCGGAACATTCGTGTTCCGAGGCTTTTTTATGCCCGAATACTGCTTTTTACGGCGGTATTCGAGCAAAGTGTCTGCGTTCTTTGCAAAATTTCTTTTATATTTTTCAAGGTGTACTCGGTCGGAACTCCTATGCCGATGTCATTCGTTCCGATTAAAATCACAAGATTTTTCGGGTTTATGTTCAAGGCGTTACATTCAAGCCTTTCCAACAATCTGTCGCTGTCAACGGCAAACAATCCCGCACCGATTGCGCCGCAAAATTCAGGCTTATCGGATATGAAAATCTTTGTGTTCAACCGCTTTTGCAACACTTTTTTCAAAAACGTGTTTTCGGGCAGATGAAATAGTCCCCCTTGGCTTGCAACTAAACCTAAAAATCGCATAATTTTTAAGGCTTTTGCCCTGTTTTGGGCAGAAGCCTTTTTGCATATTTAATAAGATTTTCTTCTTCGTGTAATATTAAATGTGTCGGCTGTAAAATTAACATAAATTTAATTGGATTTTCATTGACACATATAACACCTTACAATATAATAAAAGCAAATATATAGCTTATAAAGGAGGTTCCTTAATGACGAAAAAAATAACCGCAATATTCTTGGCATTGTGCATGGCAATTTCCGTTTTGCCGATGACCATTCAGGCGGCATCAAAGCCCGATATTAAAGTTGGCGACTATGTTAAAATGGGCGCGTATAACAATGCCTCAATTCTTTGGCGATGTGTAAGCATTGACAATAACGGACCGCTTATGCTTGCAGACAAAATTGTTGACACCCTTGCATATGATGCCAAAACAAATGACAACAGCAATTCAAAATCACACAGCAGAAGCTATAAGCGTGATGATTACGGTTCTAACTATTGGAAAGACAGCAATATGCGTTCTTGGTTAAATTCGACCGCAGCTGAAGGCAAAGTCGATTGGCTTTGCGGCAACCCTCCGAAAGACGGATATGTAAGTGGTGTGGGAGCGTACAACGAAAAAGCGGGTTTTCTCAACGCTTTTTCAAAATCTGAAATTGCGGCAATGAAAACCGTTACCCAGCGTTCTCTCGTTTCTCATCCCGAATACAACAAGGGCATAGTTGATGGAGACGCAAATTCGGATTTGTTATACTACACCGATATTTCGGAAGCGGTGGCAAACTACGACAGTTCATATTTTGAAACTACAACCGAAAAGGTTTTTCTTCTTGATGTAAAGCAGGCTAATGCCGTGTGGAAAAATCTCAAAGGTTATTATGTTGCGTATAATAATGACGGTATGGCTTGGCCTTATTGGCTTCGCACTCCTGTTACCGATTGCAATCACGATATGCGTTATATCAGTTCATCGGGTCAGGTCGGTCGTTATGCTCCGTGGTATTCCGATTTGGGCGTAAGACCTGCATTTTATCTCGATTCCGAATATTTTGTTACAACTTCCGGCAGCGGCTCACAAAGCAGTCCTTATATCGGCTCTGCTCCAAATAAGCAAGAGGATGATTATACAATTTCGGAACCTGCCGAGGACGCAAATCCCGATTGGAATGTCAGCACCGAGCAAAGCATTCAGCTCACCCTCGGCCCGTGGTATTCAAATGACGGAAAATATTCTAATCCTACCATCCCTGTTTATACCATCCAAAAAACACGCAGCGACACGGAAAATATGGTTGTTGTCGTTTGCGGCGAGGGATACACAAAAAGTCAGCAGGGCAAATTCATCAATGATGTCAAACGACTTTGGCAGGACGCTATGAAATATGAACCGTATCGCAGTTATGCCGACAGATTCAATGTTTACGCTCTTTGCACAGCTTCCGAATCGACTTTTGACAATGGTGGAAGCACCTTCTTTGATGTTATAGTCGACAAATATAATTCGCCTGTTATTTCTAATAATCTCCACGGAAGTCAGTGGAAAAATCATATTTTTGAGAGATGTATCGGTCCTGAATTTATCGAGAAAATTCACGATGCTCATATCAAAAAAAAGTGTGATCCAAACACAATTCCGTCCGGTTCGGAATATGAGCCTTATTATTATGTTCACGATTATATTGCTCAGTTCGCTATGGTTGTAAACACAAAATCAGATTTCGGCGGTGCTTATAATAACCGTGAATACGGCTTCCATTATTTCATTTCGCCATCAGACAGTTATCGTGCGTCAAAAACTTTTGCACACGAGTTTGGACACGGTTTGCTCGGTCTCGGTGATGAATACAGTAACGGATATTTGCTTGACGATAAGGAACTTAAATCACTCAATCTTTCCTCGGTTGAAGACCCGGAAAAGATAAAATGGCGACAGCTTTTAGGTTTTAGAAACACATATACCTGCCGCAATGCTTACGGCTCAAAAATGCTTGTTTCAAGTTATGAGTGCATAATGAGAGACACAAACTATCAATTCTGTGAGGTTTGCCGTTTGCAGGGCTTCAAGCGAATGTCTCAGCTTGTTAAGGATGTAGACCTTTATGTTGCAACTCCCGAGGTTAAGGAATATACGGGCGCTTATTCAAAGCCGTCTGATTTTACCAACCTTGAAACAAGTTCATATTATAATTACACATATAATCGCAATGACCGACTTTTGAGCGGCAACAGCAAAAGCAGATTTAATACTAATATGAACGGTAAAAAAATCGAGCTTAGAACTGTTATTCAAAACATTTCAGATAAAAATGCACGACAATTAAAATTCAAAATGTGGATTAAGCACTCCGACGGAAGCGTTGCGACCGATTCATCGGGGAATCCGCTTCAAACAGTACAAACATTTGACATTCCTGTTTGGAATGATAAGGCAAATTTCTGGCCGCTCGGTGCTTTGGATCACATCAAAAGCGACTTTAATTCAGGCTTAAAGAGTTGCTCGCTTATTTATCAAATTCCGTCTGATGCACAGCTTAAGAGCGGCGATACCGTGGCATTTCAGGTGCTCGATGAAAACGGAAATGTGCTTGCAGACGACAATACGGAAACACAGCGCTACACAACCGTTTCAATTCAGTATAAATTTGAGGACGGCTCTGAAATTCCAAACACTGCCGGCGGAACATTTACCGTGCCATACGGCACAAAGCTTGATTTAACACCGGCAAAAACACTTTATGATTATGAATTTATAAAGGTTGACGGCTTGAATAAGCCTATTGTTTCGGACGGAACGGTTGTTACATATTATTACAAAAATAAAAACGAAGAACACACTCACAATCTGACTTTGGTTGCTGCGAAAGCTGCCACCTGCACTACTGCGGGCAATTCCGCATACTACACCTGCGATGGCTGTGACAAGTGGTTCGCAGATGCAACAGGATCGGTAGAAATTACCGATAAAACCAGTGTGAAGATTCCGGCTCCCGGACATACCGCAGGCACAGAATGGAAGTCTGATGATACTAACCACTGGCATGAATGTTCTCGTTGCCACGACAAAAAGGACGAAGCGGCTCACGATTACGGTTCTGACAATGTTTGCGACACCTGCGGATATGACAAAACTGTATCACAGCCTACATACCAAATGGGTGATGTAAACGGTGATGGTATTGTAAATGTTAAGGATGCATCTGCAATTCAAAAGTATGCTGCCGAAATGACAGTTGAATTAAACCTAAAGTTAGCTGACTATAACAAAGATGGTTATGTTAATGTTAAGGATGCAACTGATATTCAAAAGACAACTGCATTCTTAAACTAATCAGTATTAGTTATTAACTTAAATTTAAAGGACGAAGCGGCTCACGATTACGGTTCTGACAATGTTTGCGACACCTGCGGATATTACAAAACTGTACCGCACACTCACAATCTGACTTTGGTTGCCGCGAAAGCTGCCACCTGCACAGAGGGCGGTAAGGAAGCATACTACAAGTGCGAAGGTTGTGGCAAGTTCTATGAAGATGTACTCGGTACAAAGGAAATAACCGACCTTGCATCTTGGGGCAATATTGCTAAGATTGCCAACACCACAAAGCAAACCGTAACAAAGGCAACCCCAACAGCAAACGGCAAGATAGTAAATTACTGTTCGGTATGTAAGAAAACTCTTTCAACAACAGTAATTCCAAAGGCATCAAGCATAAAGCTTAAAGCAACATCATTAACATATAACGGAAAGGTTAGAACACCTAAGGTTATTGTTAAGGACAGAACAGGAAAGACACTTGTTAAGAATACTGACTATACTGTGTCTTATGCAAAAGGCAGAAAGTATGTTGGCAAGTACGCAGTAAAGATTACCTTTAAGGGTAAATACAGCGGAACAAAGACGCTTTATTTCACAATCAAGCCAAAGGCAACAAGTATTTCCTCACTTAAAGCAGGTTCAAAGAAGTTTACAGTAAAGTGGAAGAAGCAGGCTACACAGACAACAGGCTATCAGGTACAGTACAGTGCCTCAAGTAAATTCAGCAAGGTTAAGACCGTAACAGTAGGCAAGAATACAACAGTATCAAAGAAAATTTCAAAGCTTTCGGGCAAGAAAAAGTATTATGTAAGAGTTCGCACCTATAAGACAGTTAAGATTAACGGCAAATCCATAAGGATTTATTCAGGCTGGTCAAAAGCTAAGACTGTTACAACAAAGAAATAAAAACTATACCGTAACCTTTGATTCTGCCGGTGGCTCTGCAGTAACGACTCAGACTATCGAAGAAGGTCAGAAGGCAACCAAACCTGCCGCTCCTACCAAGTCTGACGATACCACCAAGCCTTCGGATGATGTTCAGAATCCGCAGACCGGCGACAACAGTATGAGTGGCTGTGGATCGCTCTGCTGTTCGTCAGCGGTTTCGGAGTTGTGACAACTACTGTTTATACTAAAAAAGAAAATCTGTGAAATAACAGATAGCTAACCATTTAAGGATGGCGGTAGCGGAGCTTCCGCTGCCGCCTTTTCCTTACGAAAAGGATTTCTTCGGAAAGAAATCGAACAAGGAGAAATCAAATGGACGAACAAGAAAAAGAAATTGAAGAAATACTCAGAACATTTGACAAAGCACCTTCGCCTTCGTCAGAGAATAGTGGGGACTTTGTCAATAATTTGATATAAAAAAAGTAAAAAAGAGGGGGATATTTACATTGCTAATCGGTGTGAAGTGA
>NZ_JBBMEY010000069.1:0-6161 GCF_040096285.1 Ruminococcoides intestinihominis
GCAGATTATAAATTTATAATCTGCAAATAGGATAAAAATCCCATAGGTATCACACTTTTTAACGGGCGAACGGTGTTCGCCCCTACTACTGTGAGCCAAAATTTTGCTATAATTCACACCTACTAACCCTAATTTGTTTGTGTAATAATTATATCTTGTTAGTTGCATTGCTTGTAAAATAAAAAAAGACAATACTAATGTATTGCCTTTTTTTATGGTGCACCTAACAATGATACATCTTAAAAGGGTGCGTACCTCGCTTATTAAGCACAAATACGAAAGGAAAGAGGCATCTACGCCCTCCCTAAAAACAGTCCACCGGACTGTTTTCTTAACGGTAGCCTTCAAGTCTTGTTAGGTGTGTTGCTGGTATAATAAAAAGACCTAATACTTATGTATTAGGTCTTTATATGGTGCACCTAACAAGACTTGAACTTGCACGAATTTTCATTCATATGGACCTGAACCATACGCGTCTGCCACTTCCGCCATAGGTGCGTGTTTATTCAATTAATCACTTCAATTTATATTGTAACCAACAAAAGGAAAATAGTCAAGTAATATAAATTGAACTTTAAAAGTAAAAATAAGGAATAAATAGGGGAATATTTATTCCTTAAAGATATTTACTAGGTTTGAAATAAAACCGAAAACCAAAATTTACAGAATAAAGTAAAACATACAGATTATATGAAACCAACAGTGATATTACAATCTATAATTAAAAATGAAAAATAAAAATTAAAATTCTTCATCCTTTGAGAAAAGGTCACATTTACCGTTAAGGCAGAGGGTATCTTGAACATCCCCACATTCGCAATATCTTTTATCATGATTAAAGTTATCGCAATGAACACAAATCTCATCCATAGCGTTATTTAGGCTTGTTGTGTAGTCCTCTTTGCTCATAACAGAGATGTCAACCTCTTCAATAAACTTAGTTTGTTGTAGGTTTACATAGGTTTTGTTGGTGTATTCCTTAATAAAATAAGGTGGCACAACTCTTGTAGAGTCAATCTTTGTCAACTCTACAAATGAACTGTAGTTGTTCTTTAAATAATCTTTAAGTTCTGCAAAGTTACTTACACCCTCAGGGTAGTAAAAGTACTCGTCATCAATAAATAATGCTTTCATTACTGTGCCTTCTTTGTCTTTTCTTTTGCTAGTGCTGCTTTTCTGGCAGCCTTCTTAGCTTCTTGTCTTTTCTTCTTTTCCTCAGCATCTTTAGCCTTTTGAGTTTCGTAAATGTTGAGAGTTTCACCTGTTGGACCATCATGAATTAGCTGACCGTTTCTTAGATAAATTGAACGGTCACAAATTTCTTGTACTGATGGGGCAGAGTGGCTAACAAACAGAACTGTAACACCTTGGTTGATAATCTCTTTAATCTTAGCTTTACACTTCTTCTTAAAGGCATTATCACCAACTGCAAGTGCTTCATCAACTACAAGAATATCAGGTTCAATGTTAACATTAATTGCAAAGCCGAGACGCATTTTCATACCTGAACTGTATGTTCTTACAGGTTGGTCAATGTAGTCACCAAGCTGAGCAAAATCAACAATGTTTTCTTCAATACTCTTAATGTAGTCATCCTCAAGACCTAGGATATAACCCTTTAGGTAAATGTTCTCTCTACCTGTCATTTCAAGTGAGAAACCGGCAGTAAGCTCCAGCAAAGCAGCAACCTTGCCATGAACTGTGACTGTACCGCCACTAGGGAATGTTACACCTGTAATCATCTTTAGCAGTGTACTCTTACCTGCACCGTTGTCACCGATGATACCGACAGATTCACCTCTGTTTATAGTAAAGGAAACATCCTTTAATGCACTGTGAATCTTAGGATTTCTAGGCTTAAAGAACAGCGCCTTAAATCTAGCCTTGTCACTTTTATATAGAATATAATCTTTGCTTACATGGTCAAAGGTAATAATAGGATTGTCACTCATTTTAATACTCCTTATAGTACATCAGGAAGTGTTTTTCTAAGTTTGTTATACTTGTGAGCACCATAGAAAAATACAAGTAAAAATTCAGCTACAAATATAATTAACTCCCAGTTTAAGCCTAAACCTGTAGGGTCTGCTGTATGGCTAACCCAAAATGCTTCGTGATAGATAAATGCTTTTCTGTATGCATTTACAAAGAAGTTAATAGGGTTGATTAACATAATAAATTCTAGGAAATGTTGCATATTTGTTGGTGGTAAGTCATATGAACTGTAGATAACACCGGTTAACCAGAAAATACCTGACATAACTGATGTAATCATTGACTCAAGATCCTTGCTAAATGCACACATAGGAGCAGTTGTCCAGGTTAATGCTAAGAAGAACATAAACATTATCGGACATAGAATAAAGAACTGCAATGCATAAAGTGAAAGGAATTGTGTGTTAAATAGGCAGTCATAAAGTCCCAAGATACCAACCATTATTGCCGAGAGCAAGAAATGAATATACACTCTTGAAAGGGAAGTGTATGTAAGAATTGTTGATACCGGGAATTTAACTTTTGTAACAAACTGTCTGTTTATTCTAATAGCCTTAGCACCATGGGTGATACTTTCACTGATAAACCACCATGGAATAAAACCTGTCAGCATAAAGATAAATCTGTCAAAGTGCTGAACTGAACCGTTAGGCATCTGAATATCAACAATACCTAAGTTCTTAATACCTACTGTAAAAGCAAACCAGTAAACAAAAAGTGTAAATGCCGGTTTGATAATTGCCCAAAATGGACCGATAGCAGCACCCTTATATTGCTTAATTAATTCTGTTTTGGAAAGTCTGAAAATCTGTTTTCCAAAGTGTCTGTGTTCTTTAAATATAGTGAAAATAGTAATCACCGAACCTTTATCAAATAATTTCGTTAATTTCCTTCATATACTATCTTTGTTTTTACAAACAAAACCACCATATATTATAATGGATTAGAGCCTTAAAGTCAATTGAAGTGAACCATTTTTAGTAAATGTACATAACAAATTTGGCACAATAAATAAAGAGCCACAAAGTTTCTTTGTACTTTGTGACTCTTTTTATAGTTATATTTCTTTACTGGAATTTTCCATTCTTTTGGTTAAAGTTCTCAATGTACAGTTTTTCACAAACTGCCATCTTTCTGATAATGTTTTTTACAGTTTTGTCAAGACCGCTGTGTTCTCTGTAATCGGCAGGATAGATAAAGTCAACTCTATCTCTCAGTAACAAGTCCATAACTTTCTTTGTTACTTCACCTTGATAAACTGCAATAGAAACACCACCATAGGACTTCATCATCTTCATACAAGGTACATCGGAAAGTCCGTCACCTATATAAATCATATTGCAAAATGGAATTCTCTTACTGTCATCCGGCATTGATTTGTTTAAGTCCTCATCATTGGAAATGTCAAGTACACCTTTGTTTATTCTGTACACAAACTGTGTTTTGTTGGTGTAGTTAACGGCAGTTTTAGGGAAAACTGCAAGTCCCTTTTCGTCATAAACAAATTCACAACCAAAGATTTTCTTAAATTCATTGCTGATTGCAGTACCCTCAATAATCTCTTTCAGTCCTGAGGATATTACATAATGTTCAACTATAACATCATTTTCTTCTGCAAAACTGTTAATGCGTTGAAACCACTGCTTAACTCCCGGAAAAAATTCAATTTTGTTGCCTTTTTCTGTTAGGCTTTCCCTAGTTAGTGGAATGTTTCTCTTTTGACTTTCCGATAGCATTGTGTACATATATGCAAGAACAGAATCCATCTGTAGCTTTGTACCAACTTCATTTGTTTTGCTCCAAAATTCACTTGGAGTCATATTTAATGATGGAATAAAGGCATAGTCCTGCATATCCTTTGTACATAATGTTTTGTCAAAGTCATACATTATTGCAATGATAGGTTTTGTATCCATTATAAAACCTCTTAATTATCTCTTTTTCTTAGACTTTTTCTTTTTGTAGTCAGGATCGGCTTTCATAGCAGCCTTTGCTTCTGCTTTAGCTTTCTTTTTCTTTTTGTCCTGAATACCGTAAGGAATAGCAAAACAAGCAAAGATAATAGCAAGTACACCTACTGTTACAATAATAGGAATAAAGTTAAATGGTTCGTCACTGTCCTCATTGTTGGCAGTAGTAGAGTCAGTTGAAGCAACTGTTGTTGCTTCTGTTGCAGTTGTAGTTGACTTTACACCTTCATATGGGTCAGTAGCTGACTTTAGAGAATTTTCCATATTCTTTGTGTACTTTGTAATTTCAACACTTTCAAGTTTAACTTCATTTACAGGAGAACTGCTTTCACCACTACTGTTTGTTATAACTTCACAATTAGAAATTAAATCAACAACATCCATACCGGCAAATACTTGACCGAATACTGTGTAGTCACCATCTAGGTGAGCGTTTTTAACAAGGTTAATAAAGAACTGGCTACCATTAGTGTCAGGACCGGAGTTAGCATAAGCAACTGCACCTCTGATGTTCTTTAGTTCATCAACACATTCATTCTCGAATTCTTTACCCCAACAAGACTCACCACCTGTACCGTCACCATTGGTGTAGTCACCACCTTGAATCATAAAGTTCTTAATAACTCTGTGGAAGATTGAGTTGTTGTACTTCTTTTCTTTTGCAAGAGTTTGGAAGTTTTCAACACCCTTTGGTGCATACTTAGGGAAGAATGACATAGCAATATCACCGTAGTTAGTGTGTAGAACTGCTACTGTGTCACCAACCTTAGGCTTAGCCTCTTGATTGAACTTTGCTGATGCAGTGAATGTAACAGAAAATGCCATTGCACAACATAACAAAGCTGTTAGAAAAATACTAATAGTCTTTTTCATAGAATTTTACCTCTTTCGTTTTTAGTTTAACATTCATATTCTACAATAAAATAGTATGATTTTCAACAATTTTGCAATAAGTTCACAACATTTTCAAATTCACCTATATTTTGTGTTATGATTATTCTTCTTCAGGATAGGTCATACCCCAACTTTTTCTAATATCTGTCATAATATCCATAACATCCTTAGTCATCTCTCTGTTCATTAGGTCATTGCCCTTTGAAAGAGTTTCTTCCATATCCTCAACTTCATACCACAAAGCATTTTTAGTGTCGCCACATTCTATTTCTTCTACTTCACCGTCAGTATAAGTGATAACTGCTTTCATACCTCTAGGGTATTCCATAACTTCAATATAGCCGTTTGCACAAGAAATCATTGCTCTTTTTGGTTGTTTTGAATGAAGAGAAAGCATAATAGTTGCCATCTGTTGTTCTTCGTTCATCAGTAGGATAGATGCCTGTTCATCAACACCTGTTTCACAATATTTTACCATACTTGAAACTTTGTTAGGCTTAGACTTCATAAACATTCTTGCAAGAGAAATTGCATAAACACCAATGTCAAGCATTGAACCACCTGCAAGGTTACGATTGAAAAATCTGTTTTTCATATCATAATCCTTGTATGAACCAAAGTTAAGTGTGATTAAGTTAACTTCACCTAGCTTTTCCTCAGCAATTCTCTTTTTCAGTTCCTTATAAATAGGCATATGATATTCTGTCATAGCCTCAGCAAGTACAAGACCTTTTTCCTTAGCAATAGCCATACCCTTATCAAGTTCATTACTGTTTAGGGTAATTGACTTTTCACAAAGCACATTCTTCCCTTTGTTAAGCGCCTTTTCAATATAATTAATATGTGTGTTATGAGGAGTTGTAATGTAGATAATATCAATGTTTTCATCATTAATCATATCTTCAAAACTGTCATAAACATTTTTGATTTCATACTTCTTGGCAAAGTCTTTAGCCTTGCTTAAAGTTCTGTTTGCTACACCATAAAGCTTTTTGTTGTGGTTCTTCATAGCTAAAGCAAGTTCATTTGCAATAACACCACAACCTAGTACACCCCAATTATAAGTTTTCATAGGTAAAACCTCCATAAAATGTATTAGACCTTAGGTCAATTCTATAATAATAAATCCTATTATAACTGTCAATAATAGACTATTTTCAAAATTTTTATTTTTTCAATTTTTTAATATTTTAATTTTGTCTGTGGGTAAAGGTGAGAATGATAAATTTGGGTTTGTAGGGGTAAGTAGGTAGTAACAAATTTTAGCAAATAAGGCTCCTTAGATTGTCAAACCAAGAGATC
>NZ_JBBMEY010000070.1:0-6085 GCF_040096285.1 Ruminococcoides intestinihominis
CACAAGGAAGGCTGGTTAGTCTCTACTAATTCTAAATATCTACCACATAACAAGGCAAGTTCTAGCACCACAAACCCTAATTTATAAAACTAATTTATCTTTACCCACAGACAAAATTGAAAAACCCTAATTTGTAAAACTGATTAAACTTAACCCACAAACGAAATTGACAAACTAAAATTTGCAGTATAATATTTAGACAAGACAAAATACTAACTGATATGGTGTAGGGTTTTAGGGTTTTTACTATTCTTTAAATATATAATATAGAGAAGTTTTGAAAAGGGGTACAAACCATACACTACCATACACCACAAGTTTATTAGTGAACAATCTATAAAATTTAGACAAAAGAAAAAGACCAGAGTATAAACTCTGGTCAGTACTTTCGTTTAAGTTATCTATAAAATTAGACTGCTCTTGTAACCTTACCTGAACGTAAGCAACGGGTGCAAGCGTAAACACGCTTAGGCTGACCGTCAACAATAGCCTTAACTCTCTGTACATTAGGCTTCCAAGTTCTGTTAGATCTTCTATGTGAGTGAGATACCTTAATACCAAAAGTAACGCCTTTACCGCAGAAATCACACTTTGCCATGTGTCTGCACCTCCTTAGCAATTTAAATAGTCGTTTTACATTTAGCAACTATGATATAATAACAGATATTTCTTGATTTTGCAAGTGTTTTTTGAAAATAAATTATTTTTATATTGAATAATATTAAAAAAATCAACACTTCTCAACGGAAATGTACAGAAAAACAATTATTTTGTAATATTCCTGTAATTTTTCTTTAATAACCTTGTAATTTTTCTATATATAAGCTATAATAAAATGAATATTAAATTGAAAATAGGTGAATTTATGTTAAGTGAACTAATCTCTGCTTTTCGTGGTGGTCAAGTTGATTTTCAGTCAATTGTAATTCAGCTTTTGGCACTACTTGTAATTATCTTTCTTGTGCTACCTTTCCATGAATGGGCTCACGCATTTACTGCACTAAAACTAGGTGATACTTCTGTAAAATACAGAGGTAGACTTTCCTTTAATCCACTTGCACATATAGATGTAATGGGTTCAATTTGTCTATTATGCTTTGGTTTTGGTTGGGCAAAACCTGTACCAATTGACCCTCGTAATTTTAAGAATGAAAAGACAGGTATGGCTATTACTGCCTTGGCAGGACCTGTTGCAAACTTAATAGCAGCTCTTGTAGGTGACCTTATTTTCTTTGCTATCGGAGCATTTGCACCATCATTCTTTATGACTACTGTTGGTGGTTATATCGGTTATTTCCTAAGATATTATGTAATGATTAATGTATATCTTGCAGTATTTAACCTAGTGCCAATCCCACCACTTGACGGTTCAAAAATTCTATTTGTATTTTTACCTGATAGATTAGTATATAAATTCTATCAGTATGAAAGATATATTATGTTTGCATTATTTGCTTTACTATGGATGGGATTCCTATCAACTCCACTTGCATATTTAAGTAATTTTGTACAGAACGGTATTGACTTTGTTGCTAAGTTACCTTTCTTGTGGGCATTCTAACTATGGCAGAAAATAATGTAATGGTGACTCCATCTGAGAATAACGAAAATCAAAAGTTTCAGTATCATACAGAGGTTTTTGACGGACCACTTGATTTACTGCTGACTCTTATCGCAAAGAATAAAATTGACATTTGTGATATTGTTATTTCTGACTTAATAGACCAGTATCTTGAACAAATCAAGATTATGGAAGAAAACGAAATGGATATTGAGTCTGAATTTTTACAAATGGCAAGTAGGCTTGTGCATATTAAGTCGGTAATGCTGCTTCCTAAGTACGAGGAAGAGGCTGAGGAACTTCAAAAGGAACTTACAGGTCAGCTGATTGAATATAAATTGTGTAAAGAGATTGCACAGAAACTTGCACCTATGGTTTGTTTTGATTATTATTCAAAAGAGCCTAGTAAGATGAATTTTGATATGACTTATAACAGAAGTCATGACCCTAATGATATGGTAAAAGCATATATCTCAGCAGTTGGCAGAGGTAAAGCAAAGTTACCACCACCTAAGGATGCTTTTTCAGGTATTGTCAGCAGAAAGATTGTTTCTGTTTCATCCAAGATTATTACCGTTATGAGAAAGCTGTATAAAGGAAAAACTGTAAAGTACAGTTCACTTTTTGAGGCTGCTGAAGGTAGAAGTGACCTTGTAGCAACATTCCTTGCAGTTCTTGAACTTGTAAAAGGCAAGAGAGTAAGGGTTGAGGGTGACGGAGATAATGCTGAAGTAAAAATGATTTAATTCTTTTGAGGAATAATATATGAGTAATGAAGAAATGAAAAGAGCTATGGAGGCAATACTTTTTGCTGCCGGTGAGTCGGTAGAAATTACAAGAATTGCCCAGTCCCTTGAAATAACTCCTAAAAAAGCAGAAAGTCTTTTGGAAGAACTTAAAGAAGAATTTAATTCTCAAAATCATGGCTTTAAACTAATGAGATACAAGGATAACTTTCAATTTGTAACTCATAAGGAATTTGGAGAACAAATAAGAACAGTTATGGACTTAAGCAGAAAGAAACCACTTTCCGGTGCTGCAATGGAAGTTCTGTCTGTTATTGCATATAACCAACCTGTAACTAAGGCATTTGTTGAGCAAATTCGTGGTGTTGACTGTTCCGGTGTAATCGGTTCACTGACTGTTAAAGGACTGATTGAAGAACAAGGCAGACTTGAATTACCGGGTAGACCTTTGCTTTATGGTACTACCGAGAATTTCCTAAAATGTTTCAACATTAGTTCAATTGATGAACTTCCTCCGATTCCAAAGGATGAAAAGGAAGAAAATGACTCTGATAATCAGGATAATGAGGAAACTTCTACACAAAATAATGAAGATGAAAAAGTCACAGGTACACCGGAAGAAATTGTTAATATGGCAACTAAGGAGTAAGTGATGACTGCTCTCATCATAATATTTTCTATATTACTTTTTCTTTTCTTAGTCAGTTTAATTAAAATAAATGTAATAGCTGAGTATAGGGATAAACCAAAAGTTACCCTAAAAATACTGTTCATAAAAATTAATATTATTAAAGAAAAAAAAGCTAAAAAGAAAAGTACTTCCAATAAACCAAAATCACAAACCAAAAAGAAAAATACTAAGAAGAAAACTAAAAAAAATGATACTAAAAAAGAAAGCATATCTATTGCTTTACTGAAAAAGCAAGGTGTGTCTGGTCTTTTAGATATTTTGAAAAGACTACTTTCTATTGCAAAAGGTTCTTTAAGTAATTTCTTTAAGCACTTTATAATTCATAACTTTGATGTAAAAGTCACTTTAGGTGGAGATGACCCAAGTGATACTGCTTTAGGTTATGGTGCAGTTTGTGCAGTAGTTTATCCTGTAATGGGTAGGTTATATACTACTCTTAATATTGAGGACTATACTGCTGATGTGGTATGTGACTTTAATGAAGACAGCAAAACAACAGCTTTTGCTTATTTATATGGTTCAATAAGAATAATATTTATTTTGAAGATTGCATTTGGTGCATTGTTCAAATTAATTAAGACATATTTAAAAATGAAATTTAGATAAGGAGAATTGCTATGAGTGAACATCCTATTGAAAGCCTAATGGGCGTTACAATGCAGAAAATTAGAGAAATGGTAGATGTAAATACTATTATCGGTGATCCAATTACAACACCTGACGGTACTGTAATTGTGCCTGTTTCTCAGGTTAGTTATGGTTTTGCAAGTGGTGGTTCTGATTTTCCATCAAAGAAAGACGGTAGAGATTGTTTTGGTGGTGGTTCAGGTGCAGGTATCAAAATCACACCTGTAGGTTTCTTAACTGTTTGCAAAGGTGAAGTAAGAATGATTCCGGTTACTGAAAGTGAAGGTACTTTTGATAAGGTTATGGATATTGTTCCTGAGGCTTTTGACAAAATCGGTAGTTTCTTTAAGAAAGATAAAAAGAAAAATAAAGACAACGGTACAACACCTGAAATTACAGTTGATGATAATGAAGTAGAAATGTAATTTGCATTTGTACTAATAGTATGTATCACTTCATAACATATTTTGAGGTGGTATTTTGAAGAGAGTAATTTCGCTTTTAGTTTTATTTGTTTTTTCATTTTCATTACTTACTATAAATGTTAAGGCAACTGAAGTTACCACATCAGCAATGGGAACAGTTCTCTATTGTGTGGATAATAATTCAGTATTGTATGGAAAAAATGAAAATGTAAAAATGAAGATGGCATCAACTACAAAGTTAATGACTGCTTTATTAACTATCGAATATGCAGAAAAGCACAATAACCCTATAGTTACCTTTAAGAAATCTATGATAGAAGAAGGTAGCTCAATGTACCTAAAAGTTAATGAAAAGGTAACACTAAAGGACTTGTGTGTGGGTATGCTTTTGCCATCCGGTAATGATGCTGCCACTGCCTCTGCAATTAAGATTGCAGGTAGTAAAGAAAAGTTTGCAGAATTAATGAACAAAAGAGCAAAGCAGATTGGTATGGAAAACACTAACTTTGTAACACCCTCGGGACTTGATGATGATAACCATTTTAGCACACCCTATGATATGGCTCTTTTGATGAAGGAATGTTCTGAGAATAAAGAGTTTATGAAGATTTGTGGTAGCAAATCAATGACAGTTTCTTTCGTTTCACCAAAGGATAAAATTGTTACATATCAAAACCACAACAGACTTCTTTCTCTGTATGAAAATTGTATCGGTGGCAAAACAGGTTATACGGAAAGTGCCGGAAGATGCCTTGTTACTATTGCTAAGAAAAATGCCATAACGCTGATTGCAGTAACTTTAGGTGATAAGAATGATTGGAAAGACCATATAAATTTATATGACTATGGCTTTTCTAAGGTAAAGACAAAAGTTTTTAAAGAAGAAACTTTAATTCAACAGCTAGTTGGTGGAGTTAAGGATAAGACAAATATAAAGCTAAAAGAAAAAGTATTTATTCTAAATAACAAAAGTGATAAAATAGAAAGAAAGATATTTCTTTCACCATTTGCTTATTGTCCAATAAAAAAAAGTGACAAAGCAGGTGTTATAAATTATTATAGGAATGGAAAACTTCTTGAGAAAAATATAATAAAGTATCAAGAAGATATTGAGTATAAGGAAACGGAAAAAAGTTTCTGGGATTTTATAAAGGAATTGTTCAATGGCTAAGAAAGAATTAGTAAGATTACAGAAAATGATGGCTGATTGTGGAGTAGCATCCAGAAGAAAGTCAGAAGATTTAATCAGACAAGGTAGTGTAAAGGTTAACGGAAGAGTTGCAGTTATCGGTGACAAGGTTGACCCTATAAATGATAAGGTTTTTGTTAAGGGTAAAAGAATCAAGGGTACTGCAATGCCTAAGAAAAGATATATTATGCTACACAAACCTCGTGGTTATGTTACAACTATGAGTGATGAAATGGGAAGAAAATGTGTTGCAGAATTAGTTTCTGACATTGAAGAAAGAGTATATCCTGTAGGCAGACTAGATAGAGATAGTGAGGGTATGCTACTTATGACAAATGACGGTGAATTTGCAAACACAGTAACTCACCCAAAGAAAGATATTTATAAGGTTTACAGAGTAACAGTAAGACCTAGCATCAGTGACGAACAAGTTACACAAATGATGATGGGTATGACAATTGACGGCTACAAGACTAAGCCTTGTGAAGTCCGTATTATCACTCGTCAAGAGGGCAGAGTTGTGCTTGAAATTCTACTTCACGAGGGCAGAAACAGACAGATTAGAAAAATGTGTGAACAGTTAGGCTTAGAAGTTGCAAGACTAAAGAGAACTGCAATCGGTACAGTAAAACTTGGTATGTTAAAAACAGGTGACTGGAGAGATTTAACACAAAAAGAAATAGATAAATTAGTGGCAAATCCAAACCCATCATCACATTCAATTTAATTATGAATTGTTATAAAAGCTAAGGCTAACAGTTGTAGAAATTTCTATAAAAATTTTGGCTAACAGTTGTAGGGGCTTCACTACAAAAGTTTTTTTACAAAAAACTTTTGCATAAGTTC
>NZ_JBBMEY010000071.1:0-5943 GCF_040096285.1 Ruminococcoides intestinihominis
ATGTTGAGAATTTCTTCTGTGCTTCTCTAACCTGTGCTAGTTTTGCTTCTAGTGCTTCTACTGAATCTACAATATTGTTAGCCATAGATTATAACTCCTTTTTTAAGTTCTGTTAAAATTTTAACAAATATTTTGTCGGTTGTAAATACTATATTTTATTTTCCCTATTTTACACAATAGAACTTGTTTTTAAAAGTCTAAAGTTAGATATTATGCTCCCTATTTTTCCTATTATTTTACATACTGTTTCTTTTAATTTTACATAAGAGAATTATGGGGATTTTTGCAAGATTTTTGGTGTAAATATTCGCTTTCCACAAAAGAAAAATAAGCCCTATGAAAGGCTTATTTTAATTCTTTTAAATAATATTAAAATGTTCTAGTAAAATCTTGATACCAAGACAAATAAGGATAATACCACCGGCGAGTTCTGCTTTGTTCTTATACTTTAGACCGAAGATATTGCCAATTTTCACACCAATACATGAAATTATAAATGTTGTAATACCAATAATAATTGATGCTATAGTTGTATTTAAGAAATCTCCAAGCATTGAAGAAATATTAACATCAACGCAAGCAAAGGTAACACCTACTGCTAAAGCATCAATGCTGGTAGCAATAGCCATTGTAAACATAATCTTTACACCTAAACTATCGTTAGCCTTTTCTTCTTTCTTAGAAAGTGACTCCTTAATCATATTACCACCGATTAAAGAAAGCAAAACAAACGCTATCCAAGGTGTGATACTTGTAATGTAGCCTGTAAAACCGGCACCTAAAAGGTAACCAATCATAGGCATCAAAAACTGAAAGCCCCCAAACCACAGACCACATACTGCCATTGTCTTAAAATTAATCTTAGGGATTGCCAAGCCCTTACATACAGAAACTGCAAATGCGTCCATTGAAAGCCCTAGTGCCAATAAGATAACTTCAACTAAACTCATAATAATTCTCTTTTCTTTGAACTCTGCTCTCTATAATACAATAAAGGAAGATATTTGTAAACACTTTGTAAATATCTTCCTTTTATATATTCATATGAAATTTTATTTAAAGAAATGAATTATTATTCTTCAACTGCACTCATAAATTTGTTATAAATTTCCGGGTTAATTCTCTTAATAGAAATCGGTTTATGATTTTCGTTTACAAAGCAGTGGGTTGAGTGACCGGTACAAGCCAATGAATTATCAGAAGTAAAACGAATTTCATAATCAAACTTCTGCTTTACACCATTAAAATAAGTCATCTTAATATAAACTGCAAATTCATCTGAACAACACAGTGACTTATGGTACTTAGCATAAACATCAACAACAGGAATAATCATATTTTGTCGTTCCATTTCAATTAAATCACAACCGAGTTGCTCCATTGCATATATTCTAGCCTCTTCAAAATAGCGAATATAATTAGAATGATGGACAATAGACATTCTGTCAGTTTCATAATAATTAACTTTGCGAATATATGGTTTAAATTTCACAAAATCACTTCCTTAATAATAATCCGGCTTCAAAGTCTTTCTTAGCTTGTTCTTTAACCTTATAATGTTGTTTCTTACCTGTAGCAGTATGTGGTAGTTCATCAACAAAGCGATAATATCTTGGACATTTGTACTTTGATAGATTTGGGTGTTTATCACAATAATCAATCATTTCCTTGACTGTAATTGACTTATCCTCAGGGATAATATAAGCAACAAGCACTTCGCCTCTTGTTTTGTCAGGTACAGAAGTAACAATACTTTCCTGAACCTTAGGGTGCATATTTAGTACTTCTTCAATCTGTGGTGGATAAATATTTTCACCACTACAGATAATCATATCATCCTTACGACCTGCAATAGTTACATATTCTTTGTCATCCCAAGTAGCAAGGTCACCTGTATATAGATAGCCCTTATAGTACTTTTCTTTTGTAACTTTAGGGTTATCAAAGTAGCACATAGTTGACTTTGATGGTGACTTGATGATAACTTCACCAACCTCTTTACCGTCTTTAGCTACAAATTCATTAGGTTCAGCTTTTTTGTCTTCATAAGCCTTAACAACTCTAACATCATCATCAGTACATGAACGACCTGCTGAACCTGACATTTCAGGTAAATCATATGGTCTAAGAAATGTATTCCAGAATGTTTCTGTTGTACCGTAACCGTTGAAAATATTTGGTGTTAAAGTTTCTTGGAAACGAATACACTGAGCCTTTTCAAGTGGTGAACCCATTGTAACAATACCCTTGATTTTTGATAAATCTACAGGGTGCTTTTCTTGACGAGTTGCAAGAGAAGTTAAAACTGCAGGTACACCAACAAGGAAAGTTACACCATACTTTTCAGCATAAGTTAGACAAACTCTAGGGTTATAATTACGCAAAATTACAACTGAACCACCGGCATAAAATGTTGGTGTAAGTCCACCTGAATGTAGTCCACCTCTATGGAACCAAGGTGTCATATTCATAGTAACATCAGTTGGATTTAGTGGGAAATGCATAATAACATCATGAGCAGAAAGTACTTCGTTAATGTTATTTAGTGGTACACCCTTTGGCAGTGAAGTTGTACCGGAAGTAAACAGTCTTGTAACTTCATCATAAACATGAGGCTGAAAGTCAACTTCAGGGTCAGTATCAGGTGCATCCTTCATAAAGTCTTCAAAACGGATATGTCCCTTTGGTAAAGTTTCACACTTATTATCATAGTCAACCATTAGCACAACTTCAGGCTTTTCAACACAAAGTGCCAATGCTTGTTCCATTTCGTGCATATATTCATAATCATAAATAAACACCTTAGGCTTATTGTGATTAATAAGCAGTGAAGTTTCACCTGCTGCTAAGTTAAAGTTAGCAGGACAGTTAATAGCACCAATCTTCTGTGGTGCAATATATGAAAGTGCAAACTGTGATGAATTTGGAAGTAGATAAAGTATAGTATCGTTCTTCTTCACACCACTTGCTTTTAGTGCATTTGCAAAACGGTTTGCATCTTTGTTAAGTTCTTCGTAAGTCCAGGTTTGTTCCTTTTGAGGATCTACCATTGCAGTTTTGTAACCAAAACGGCGAACATTTCGCATAAAGCCATTTAACCATGTAAATTCATGTTCAAATGTGTCCTTAAACATTGTAATATCATAAGTATAACTCATAAAATAACCTCTATCTTTTTATTATGGAACAAACCTTTAGGGTTAGCCCACTTTATTTATTATATTTACCAACAATTACACTACTATTCTGACCACCAAAACCAAGAGAGTTGCTCATTGCAAAATCAATATCTTTCTTTAGTGGTTCATCCTTAACAAGGTTAAGGTCGATTTCTTCATCAACTTCATGTAGGTTAAGAGTATGAGGAATAACACCCTCAGTTACTGCCTTGATACAAGTGATACATTCAGTAATGCCACCTGCACCCATCATATGACCCGTTGCACCCTTTGTTGAAGAAACATAAGGTTTATAGTCACCGAATACTGAGTTGATTGCTATACCTTCAACAACATCACCTTTGTGTGTTGCAGTACCATGAGCGTTAATGTAACCGATTTGGTCAGAATTAATACCGGCTTCTTCTATAGCCAGTTTCATTGCTCTAATTGCACCGTCACCTTCCGGATGAGGAGCAGTAATATGATAAGCGTCACTTGTGTTGCCACAGCCTTTTAGTTCGCAGATAATATTTGCACCACGAGCAAGAGCATGTTCTTCTGTTTCCAGCACAAGTGCACCACCACCTTCGCCAATTACGAAACCATCTCTGGTAACATCAAATGGACGAGAAGCAGTTTGTGGATTTTCGTTATTCTTAGAAAGTGCCTTTGCGTTAGCTAATGAGTAGATAACGATTGGACATAGTGCACTTTCTGCACCTACTGCTATCATTGTATCAGCCTTACCGGCTTGCATTAACATTGCAGCAGTATAAATTGCATCACCGCCTGATGAACAAGCAGTATTTATAGTAAATGATGGGCCTTGAATATTGTGCATAATTGCAATATGTGTAGCAGCAACATTACCTAGAATTTTAGGAATAAATCTAGGACCGACCTTTTTATGAGAAGCACCTGTCAGTGCTTCTTGAGTATAAGCAGTTGTTGCAATACCGTTTAGAGCAGTACCCATAACGATACCTGTTCTTGTTGGGTCAATCTTTACTTCACTCATTTTTAGAGCTTCTTCTGCTGCAATAAAAGCATACTGCATAAATGGGTCTGTTTGTCTTAGAATTTGCTTAGGAATATAATCTGCTGGATTAAGATTCTTGATTTCTCCGGCAAACTGAACTGCTAGTTCTGATGGGTCAAAAGAAGTGATTTTGTCAATACCACTTTTGCCATCTAGCAGATTTTTCCAATATTCATCTACACCAATGCCTATTGGTGTAACTGCACCCATACCTGTAATTACAATTTTCTTCATTTTGTGAAAGTCCTTTCAATACGCGTATATATTTTAGTGTGCGTCCACACTAAAGCAAGAATAAATAAAACCATTAATGTTCTTTTAACTTACAATAAGAATTATATCAAAGTAAGAAAAATTTAGCAATAAGCTATATAATGCTGAATATCTATAATCAACATCAGTTTATGCATATATTGCATAAATAATAATTATAATTCTTATTAAGAATTATAATATACTTTTCTAATGATATTCTTTAATAAATAATAGGTGGTGAGCTTTATGGATATAAATTTAATTAAATATTTTGTTTCTGTTGCACAGAATTTAAATTTCTCAGAGACTGCAAGGCAGAACTTTGTTTCTCAAAGTACAGTTTCAAGAGGTATCAAAGAAATGGAAAAGGAACTTGGTGCATCTCTATTTTCTCGAACAAAGAGAAATGTTGTACTTACTCCTGAAGGAAAAGCACTTCTCCCCTATGCAATGGAAATTATTGAAAACCTTAACTCTGCAACATTTATAATAGATAAGCTACAGAAGGGTATTGACGGTAAACTTACTGTAGGTTATGACGAAACAAGTGGACCTTATATTAGTAAATACCTACAAGGGTTTGTGGCTAAATATCCGGACATAACAGTTGACATTAAGAAAATTCAAGTTAGTGAGGAAATTTTGGCACTTGATAACAATGAATATGACATTGTATTTATGCTTAGAGATATGATGCCTGATTCTCCGGATATTGACCATCTTGATGCTTATGATGACACACTTTCTGTTATTAGCAAAAAAGGTGTACTAGCCGGTGGTGGAATTGACTTTGACCAACTTCATCAACAAAATATTGTTTTGCTTTCCGAGGTCATCAGTCCTATACTTTATATGGAAATTTTGGACTTATTCAGAACCTACAACATTATTCCTAACATAGTAAACAGATATGATGATGTTCGTTCAGTAGTTACTGCAGTATCAGCCGGAATCGGTATTTCTATTTTGCCTACTTCACTATGTAGAGCAATGTTCAACAGTCAATTTGAAATTCATAGAATTAAGGGTATTGACACTTCAATTTCCTACATTATGACTTGGAATAAAGCTATGCGTAATCCCGGTACTAAGTTGTTTCTTAAAGAGGCAAGTAAGATTAATGTTGAGGATGTTTAAGAGTAATAACTATTGTATTTGCCTATAATTTATAATAACTTTTATCCCATCGTACACATTTTATATAGAGTACACTATCTACCGTGACAATCCTCCCGACAGCTTAACGCTGACACCCTCCTTTACACAAGAAGGGCTTTTGTCTGTACTAATTTCAAATAAGAATATAAGACATAATACCCATAATAAGATACATTTGCAACGGGACATCACTGATGTCCCCTACATACGCTATACAATGAGTTTTTTATATAAATCAACCCAAGTTCTATATCAAAATTATAGTTTAAAGAGGTAGTGGCTTCACTACAAAAGTTTTTTATTCAAAAACTTTTGCATAAGTTCACATTA
>NZ_JBBMEY010000072.1:0-5252 GCF_040096285.1 Ruminococcoides intestinihominis
ACTAAAAGAATTCATTCATCTATTAATTATCTTTCACCTTGTGATTTTGAGAAGTCACTTCACACCGATTAGCAATGAAATATCCCCCTCTTTTTTACTTTTTTTATATCAAATTATTGACAAAGTCCCACTGTAATACCCGCAAGGACAAGGGTTATATATTTTACCCGAAAAGTATGATATAGAAATTGTCATCATAATTGTAGGTGAATACAAACGCCAAGTCGAATGTACCGATTTCCAAGCATAATAATTGCCCCGTTGGGAGCGCAGTAAATTCTGCATTCCTAACGGGGCTTTTTTCGTTATAAGTACAACTCCTGTGTTTTGCGCACGAATCTATTTTCGTTTTTTATGCCCAAATCATCCAAAACTTTTTCAAACGGTTTTTCATCCGTATCCTCAAAGTAATAAGCTTTCCAAATGGCATTCTCTCTAACGGATTTTAAAACTTTTTCAAAATATGGCATATCTACCTTGTTAAGTGAATGTCCGATTATAATCACTTCATCCACATTAGATAAACTATTAAAAAATTCCGTATTTTCATAAATAATGTTACTTGTTCTTTTAAGTGTGGTATTAAAATATTTTGACACACGATCAAAAGTTGAAACTGCGAAATCAACAAAATTGACTTCAGCTTCTTTTTTCTTTTCTAAAGCATAGGAAATAGCTTTTTGATTACAATGACCTATGACTAATTCTTCATTTTTGTTTTTCACATAACCGTAAATGTGCTTAATATTATCTGGATCAATGCAATACACACTTTCAAGGGTATCTGTATAATTGAAGGTCAAGAATATCAATTTTGTAAACTGCTTCCTTTTTCGTGTCTATTGATTTAATCCCTTTCCCTGTGGTTATTACAGTAACATAACAAGCTACTGTATCTGTCCTAATATAATAGGATAGCTTTAAATATAAGGAATATTCCAAATGGATTTCTTATGAAAAAATTAATATTCAAATTATGTAGGAGTAATATATTCAGCCTGCGAGAATACGATTTTTAGGTATTCCCTCGGGCTGATTTTTTATGCAATTTTATAATTATAAATTGTTCCTAACGGGCATTGTTTTTTGTCTGTTTGGTTCTTAAAATCAATATTTCTGATATCACAGAAATACCTTTTTGTCCAGACTAAATTACATTATCGAACTATTCATCAAATAGCATCCACGCTATCATAAATCGTCTGCCGTCATTTATTAAAAGCGTCTGAGGTGTGTAAAAGTCAAGACCATAAGCAAGCATTACTGCTTTCGGTGTTTTTACAAAACGGCAACGGCGTGTTGCCGTTTATTCAGTAAGCGTTATATAAATAAACAACATAGAATTCGGGTGACTGTCTTTGGCAGTCGTTTTTCTTTTTTATATATGAAATTTTTGAAAACTGTTAAAAAATACACTTAGTAAAAAGCATAATATAATAAAAATATATTTGTATAATTTTCACATAATCAGTAATTTTTTGTTATAAAAATTGCATAAAAAGTTGTGTGTAAATCTATTCAAATCGCCGTTTTATTTATAACTAATTAATGGAAATTTAATGGAAATTTAATAGAAATTTTGGCCATAATGTGATACTATAACCTTGTTAGGTTTTTCTAAATAAATACAAAAGTTTTGAAAGGAGTAAAACAAATGAAAACCAAATTAACAGTAAAGCTTATAAGCGTGCTTGTTGCGCTTAGTGTGGTAATTTGCTGTATGTCCTTTGCGTTTGTCGATGTATCGGCTGTGACGGTCAATGACAAAGCAACTGGTTCTGCAATAGCAGGCTCTGTTGTTGAAGACGACGGTTTTACTTGGGACAATGCAACAGTTTACTTTATGCTTACTGACCGTTTCAAAAACGGCAACACATCAAACGACCACTCATACGGCAGAACACTCGACAAAGACGGTAAGCCGATTTCCGGCTGGGACACTGCTCCGGGCACATTCCACGGCGGTGACTTTGCAGGTATTACACAGGCTATCGAGGAGGGCTATTTCAGCGACCTCGGCGTAAATGCACTGTGGATTTCCGCTCCGTATGAGCAGACTCACGGATACTGCGACTCAGGCAATGGCCACTTTGCGCACTATTCATATCACGGCTATTATGTGCTTGACTATACCGAAACAGACGCAAACTTCGGTACACCTGAGGAGTTTGAAACTTTGGTTGACACTGCTCACGAGCACGGCATCAGAGTTATCATGGACATAGTTATGAACCACTGCGGCTACAATACAGTAGCTGATATGGAGGAGTATGGTTTCGGTACACTTTTAGAGGGTGCAACTGATTTTAAGTATGTCATTGAAAATGTCAGTGATTTCAACAAACATATTGATTACCAAACATCATCTGAAGACTGGGGCAAATGGTGGGGCCCCGACTGGGTAAGAAGCGGCCTTCCGGGATACACCGAGGGCGGCGGCAGTAACGAATTGATGAGCCTCGCCGGCCTGCCTGACTTCAAAACAGAGCAGACAAAGACAGTATCTATCCCTCCTATTTTAAAAACAAAATGGACTCAGGAAGGTACATATGACCAGAAGGTTGCTAAATACGGCGACAACTCAGGTAGCGTTAGTGATTACCTAACAACATGGCTTTCTGAATGGGTTTCTAAGTATGGTGTTGACGGTTTCCGTTGCGATACTGCTAAGCACGTTGAAATGGCTTCATGGAAAAAGCTAAAAGATAAATGTGTATCTGCTCTTAAGACTTGGAGAGAGAACAACCCTGACAAGCCGGGTGCAAACTGGCAGCAGGACTTCTGGATGACAGGCGAGGCTTGGGACAAAGGCGTTGGCTATGATAAATACTATTCCCAGGGCGGCTTTGACTCTATGATTAACTTCGACACCTGGGGCGCAGGCGTGCTTGCAAGTTCAAGAGTTGCCGGATTGTATCAGAACTATGCTGACACAATCAACACAAAGGAAGGCTTCAATGCGCTTTCGTTCATTTCATCACACGATGCGCTTTTAACCCGTGGTGATACAAGCGAAATGATTTACAATGGCTCGGCATTTCTCCTAACTCCGGGCGGCGTTCAGATTTACTACGGTGACGAATCAAACCGTCCGATGGTTGATGGCTTATCCTTTGACGGCGCCGGTGGTTCTGGTCACTCACTGCGCAGTGATATGAACTGGGACAGCCTTGACCAAACTGTTCTCGCTCACTGGCAGAAGGTTGGTCAGTTCCGTCACGACCATGTTGCAGTCGGTGGAGGCAGCAACACAATGCTTTCTGCAACAAACGGCGTTGCATTTGCAAGAACATATGACAAGAACGGTATTTCTGACAAGGTAGCAGCCGTAATCGGTGCTTCTTCAAATACAGATATAACTCTTGATGTTTCTTCAATATGGAGCGACGGTCAGCAGCTTATGAACACCTATGACCAGTCATCTGCAATAGTTACAGACGGCAAGGTAACATTTAACAGCGGTGAAAATGGAACAATTCTCATTCAGATGCCGGACGGCAAACCTCTTATGAGCGTAAAAGGCGCGGCAAAGTTCAAGGGTACACAGACTGTTACGGTATCACTTGAGGAATGTGACAGCGCAACCTGCTCAATCGACGGCGGCAATAAGTTCGTTGTTAAAAACGGCACAACCTTTGAAATCGGTAAAACTGCTTACGAGGGCGACACAATCAAAATCACACTCGAGGCAACAAACGAAAAGGGTTCATCAAGAGCGGTTGCATCCTTCTATAAGATGTTTGAGAGCGAACAAGTGCCGCCAACAGTCGATCCTGATTCTACAGTTCCTCCTCAGCAAGGAAAGATCTATGTAAAGAGCGACAGCGCACCTTATATTTATGTCTGGACAGGTGACAGCACAGCGCTTTGCGGTTCTTGGCCGGGAACACAGATGACAGAAAAGAACAGCGACGGCTACTATGTTATGGAGCTTAACACAACAGATACCTACAATGTTGTTCTCAATAACGGCAGCGACGCACAGAAGAGCCGCGACTTCAAAAATCTCAACGGAGATACATATCTTGAAATTCCGTCAGGCAATTACAGTGCGGCAAAGGTTATGGGCGGAAGCGGTGACGATTCGTCTGAAAAGTCAGTTACATTCACAATTAAGCCGTACAGCCCTTCGGCAAGCTATCATCTCTATGTCTGGACTCATGACGATAGCTTACCGGCAGGCGGATGGCCGGGCATGAAACTTACAGAAAAGGACGCTGACGGTAACTATATATTCACAGTAAACGGCTACGATAAGGTTAGCGCAGTCGTAGGTTTGGGCAGCGACAGCAAAAGGACCCAAGATATTACAGGCATTATCGACGGTTCCTGCATTGAAATAACAAACGAGGACTGCACAACCTTTAAGCTCACTAAGCCTGAGATTGTTCTTTCAAAATTCCAGACGCTCAAGAAAGGGGCAAGAGAAGTACTTGCAATGACATCAAGCGACTATACTGCCTCAAGCTGGAACAATGTTTCTGCTGTTATGACAACAGCCAATGAGCTCATCGCACAGGGCGAGGGCGTTGCAGACGAAGCGCTTGTTGAAAGCACACTTGAGTCGCTTATAAATGCAAAATCAGCACTCGTGCTTGCAAATGCAGGTCTTTCATATGCTGTTAAGGGCAAAACTACAATAGTTGGTGTTGCAGTTCAGGACGCAGACATCACTGTAACAGTGAACGGCAAGTCCTACACAACACATTCAGATGAAATCACAGGCAAATTTACTGTTGAGGCAACTGCGCTCACAGCTTCATCTGTAATCAATGTTGATGTTGAGAGAAATGGTCTGGCGTCAGAAACATATTCATATAATATGTCAAACGGCGATATAACAAGCTATATTCCACCTACAACAACTCAGACTCAGCCAACAACAACTTCTACAACAAAACCAACTACAGTTACAACTACTACAAAGCCTACTACTGTAACTACAACAACTAAGCCTACTACTGCTACAACAGTAACAGAACCTACCGGTATCTTAGGTGATGTAAACGGTGATGGTGTTGTAAATGTTAAGGATGCATCTGCAATTCAAAAGTATGCTGCTGAAATGACAGTTGAACTGAACCTGAAGTTAGCTGACTATAACAAAGATGGTTGTGTTAATGTTAAGGATGTAACTGATATTCAAAAGACAACTGCATTCTTAAACTAATTAAATATTAGTTATTAACTTAAATTTAAAGGACGAACAGTTTATTCTGTTCGTCTTTTTGTTTATCTCATTTTTATTGATA
>NZ_JBBMEY010000073.1:0-5168 GCF_040096285.1 Ruminococcoides intestinihominis
ATTTACGAGCGACAGCTCCCTTTACACAAGGGAGCCTTATTTGCTAAAATTTGTTACTACCTACTTACCCCTACAAACCCTAATTTATCGAACTAACCTTAACCAATAATCCAAATTGAAAAGACAAATATCTAATTCACCTTTACCCACAAACAAAATTAAAAAAGGTTAAAAAATATAGTGGAAAGTCAAACTTTTTATTAAAGGTCAAAAAAAGTCTAAAATTTTTAAAAATTTAAGAAAACAAGAGTATTAGTGAGCTAATTTAAGATAAACGGATTTAGTGGTTCGTATTTGACTTTCTTTGACTTTGACTTTATCTGACTTTAGACCTATAATAAAGTCACAAAATTAAGAGAGGTTAAGAAAAGAACCTTCAATATATAGATATTGAAAAGAGATGAGTAGTATGAAGATGAGTGACTTAGTAGCTCAAACGATTTTGGAAATGCTGGATGACCACAACGGGAACGCAGAAATCCAAAGAAATGAACTTGCTACTACCCTTGGGTGTGTGCCAAGTCAGATAAATTATGTTATTACCAGCCGGTTTACACCGGAACAAGGATATATGGTTGAATCAAGACGAGGAGGTGGCGGTTATATCCGAATTACAAGAGTTCACGCTGATAACGAAACACTTGTAATGCACATTGTCAATTCTATCGGTGATAAAATTGATAAGGTAACTGCAGAGGTGATGATTAAAAATTTATACCGTCAGCAACTACTTGATAGAAAGTTAGCTAATGTAATGATGGTTGCATTGTCAGACAGAGCTTTGGCGACTGCTCCACAAAACATTAGAGATAGTTTAAGGGCATCAATATTTAAGAATATGTTGATTGCAACAATTAGCTAGGAGGAATGATTTATGAAATGTCAAAAATGTGGTAAGAATAATGCCAATACTCATATTAAAACAATAATCAACGGTGACTACAAAGAATATGATTTGTGTCCTGAATGTGCAAAGGAAATGGGCTATACAACAAACAGCTTCTTCTCTGACTTTGGTTCAGAATTTAACAGTTTGTTAGGTTCATTCTTCGGTAACACATTACCATCAAGAAGTCAGTCAACACACTGCAAAACTTGTGGCAGTACCTATTATGATATTGCCGACAGTGGTATGGTAGGTTGTGCAGATTGTTATGACACCTTCTTTGATATGCTTTTACCATCAATCAGAAGAATTCATGGCAACACAACCCATTGTGGCAAGAAGTCAGTAGCCGGTATTGAATATACCGAAACTCCTGATAATGTAGAAGAAAAGCCACAACCAAAGGATAAGTTGTCCGACCTAAAGGCAAGACTTGATGAGGCAGTTAAGGTTCAGAACTTTGAAGAGGCTGCTAAGTTAAGAGATGAAATCAAGGCAATGGAGGACAACAATGGATAATAATATTGTAATATCAACCAGAATAAGACTTGCAAGGAACTTGAAGGATTATCCTTTTCCTTGCAGGTTAAGTGACAAAGGCAAAGCTGAAGTTGATGAAAAGGTAAGGAAGGCACTTATTAACGGTAACTCAGCTATAGCAAAGGATTTTCAGTATATTGATTTTGACAATATGTCAGAAACAATGAAGGTTTCTTTAGTTGAGAAACACCTTGTAAGTCCCGAATTTATCAGCAATACTTCAGGCAGAGCAGTTTTGTTACTTAACAACGGTACAGTTTCCATTATGCTAAATGAAGAGGACCATATAAGACTACAGGTTATTGAAAATGGTTTTTGTCTTGATGAGGCTTATGACTTAGCTGACAAGCTAGATACATTGCTTGATGAGCAACTTAATTTTGCTTTTAATGAAAAGTTAGGTTACTTAACTCAGTGTCCTACCAACTTAGGTACAGGTATGAGAGCATCAGTAATGTTGCATTTACCGGCACTGAAAAAGTCAGGTGCTATGAATATGTTAGCCAATAATCTTAATAAATTAGGTCTTACAATTCGTGGAGCACATGGTGAGGGTTCTTCCTCTGAAGGTGCTATTTATCAGCTGTCTAACCAAGTTAGCCTTGGTATTTCTGAGAAGTCAGCAATAGAAAATCTAAAGAACATTACAAACCAACTTATTAGTCAAGAATTAAAGCAAAGAGAAACTTTGGTAAAGTCTATTGAAACCAAAGACAAGGTTATGCGTTCATTGGGTATTCTAAAGACAGCTTGTATTATGAGCCACAAAGAGGCAGTAAACTTACTTTCAAATGTGCGATTTGGCATAAGTACCGGGTTGATTGACAATATTAACATTGAAACAATTAATGATTTATTAATAGAAATACAACCTGCAACACTAATGACTATTTTAGGTGAACAAATCACAGTAAAAGATAGAGATATTAGTAGGGCAGAATATATTAGAAATAAGTTAAACTGATAAGGAATTTGCTTTCCTTATCGAAAGGAAGGTGTTATTTATGTATAACTTCAAAGGTTTCACACAAAAAGCTAATGATGCACTAAACGGTGCAATTAAGGTAGCATCTGAACTAGGCCACACATATGTAGGTACAGAACATTTGCTACTTGCACTTACACAGGATAAAGAGGGTTTTGCATCAACTATCCTTTCTCAATCAGGTGTAAAAGAAACTGACCTTAGAAACGCAATTGAACACACAATCGGTGTAGGTTCAAAGAGTGTTCTTTCTATTGAAGACTTTACTCCAAGACTAAAGAGAGTTATGCAAAAGGCTGTATATATTGCTAACAGAATTGGCAACAACTTTGTTGGCACAGAACATTTACTACTTGCAATTCTATCTGATAACGACAGTTACTCAGTAAGTTTTTTAAGAGAACTTGGTGCTAATACCGATAATATTGTGAGAGAAATCAGCAACTCACTAAACCTAGGCAATGGTGAAGATAACTTCCAGTCTATGAATGGTATGGGTGCTGACGGTCAAGGTATGGGTGGCAACGGTTCTACTAAGGCTCTTGATACTTATGGCAGAGATTTAACAGAGGCTGCAAGAAAGGGCGAGATTGACCCTGTAATTGGCAGAACTGAAGAAATTCAGAGAGTAGTACAAATCCTTTGCCGTAGAACAAAGAACAACCCTGTTCTAATCGGTGAACCCGGTGTAGGTAAAACAGCAGTTGCCGAAGGTCTTGCTCTAAAGATTGCCAACGGTGAAGTACCGGAAATTCTAAAGGATAAGAGAATTATTGCTCTTGACCTTAACTCAATGATTGCCGGTGCAAAGTACAGAGGTGACTTTGAAGAGAGAATTAAGGGTATCATTGAAGAAGTAAAGAATACTAACAATGTTATCCTATTTATTGATGAACTTCACACAATTATCGGTGCAGGTTCAGCAGAAGGCTCAACAGATGCTGCTAATATTCTAAAGCCTTCTCTGGCAAGAGGTGACTTCCAGGTACTTGGTGCAACAACTATCAATGAATACAAGAAGTACATTGAAAAAGATGCAGCTCTGGAAAGAAGATTTCAACCTGTTAAGGTTGGTGAACCAAGTGAAGATGAGGCTATACAAATCCTTAAAGGTTTAAGAGACAGATATGAGGCTCACCATAAGGTAAAGATTACCGATGAGGCTATTGAGGCAGCAGTAAAGCTATCTTCAAGATATATTGCAGACCGTTTCCTACCTGATAAGGCAATTGACCTTATTGATGAATCAGCTTCAAGAGTAAGACTTGAAGGCATGACAATGCCTACCGATGTTAAGTCTATTGAAGATAAGATTAAGGAACTTGAAAAGGAAAAGGAAGCAGCAGTTGCATCTCAAAACTTTGAAAAAGCTGCAAAGCTAAGAGATGAACAAAAGTCACTTGACGAAAAGCTAAATACTGAAAAGGAAAAGTGGCACAAGGATAATCAGCAAGGTGGAGAAGTTACTGCCGAAGATATTGCAAAGATTGTTTCTGACTGGACAGGTGTACCTGTTGTACAGCTAACTCAGGAAGAGTCTGAAAGATTACTAAAGATGGAAGAAATTCTTCACAAGAGAGTTATCGGTCAGGATGAAGCAGTTTCAGCAATCAGCAGAGCTATCAGAAGAGGTAGAGTAGGTCTAAAAGACCCTAAGCGTCCTGTGGGTTCATTTATCTTCCTAGGACCAACAGGTGTAGGTAAAACAGAACTTTGTAAGTCACTTGCAGAGGTTATGTTTGGTGATGAAAATGCTATGATCAGACTTGATATGTCTGAATATATGGAAAAGCACACAGTCAGCAAACTAATCGGTTCACCTCCAGGATATGTTGGTTATGATGAAGGTGGTTACCTAACAGATAAGGTTCGTCGTAAACCATATTCAGTTATCTTGTTTGATGAAATTGAAAAGGCTCATCCTGATGTATTTAACATCTTGCTACAGATTCTTGAAGATGGTCGTCTAACAGATAGCCAAGGCAGAACAGTTGATTTTAAGAACACTGTTATCATTATGACAAGTAATGTTGGTGCAAGAATTATTACAGATCATCAGAACAGTTCCCTAGGCTTCTCATCAGAAAAAGAAAAGGAAAATTCTTTTGAAGAAGTTAAGAGCAAGGTTATTGATGAACTAAAGAGTATGTTCAGACCGGAATTCCTAAACCGTGTTGATGACATTATTGTATTCAACAAGCTAAATCAGAAGGATATTGAACAAATTGCCGGTAAGATGCTTGATACTCTAAAGAAAAGACTACATGGTCTTGGTGTTGATATTACTTTCACAGATACAGCAGTTAAGGAAATTGCTAAGGAAGGTTACGACCCCGATTACGGTGCAAGACCTCTAAGAAGAGCAATCACAACCAAGATTGAAGATGCCCTGTCTGAACAAATGCTTGAAGGTAAAGTATCTAAGGACAACAAAATTACTTGTGACTTCAAGGATAATGCCTTTACTTTTGAGTAATTTTAATATAGTGCATAGCTAGTGGTAATTTAAAATTGATTTGCTATCCACCTAAATTATCACTAGCATCAGCACAGTAGAATTTACCGTTATTCCCTAATCCTTAATATATACTAATAACCCACTAGTTAGCTAGTGGGTTATTTCTTTGTGTAATATTACGATATTGTACTAATGTATGTGCTAAAATGATATGACCCAATAAAAAAGAGGAGTAACTTCAAAATATGGTATAATGGAATAGCTAAAAAAACATTAACCTAAGAAAGAAGTACTCCTCA
>NZ_JBBMEY010000074.1:0-5055 GCF_040096285.1 Ruminococcoides intestinihominis
TCTGGACATCAATGATGTCCCCTACACCTGTTAGCCACACTTTTCTCTTAATAATAGGTATGATAATTTTGCAAATTTTCTTTACATTCAATGAAAATAAGCATTCCTTGAACAACAATTAGGTTAAAAAACAATTTTACCTTTACCCACCGACAAAATTGAAAAACCCTAATTTATCAATCTCATCCTAATGCACAATCATAATTGAAAAACAAGAAAAGCCGTTGCAATGCAACGGCTAATTTTTATTCATTGAATAATACTAATTAAACAATATTGATTCAATAATAATCATATAAATTCTTATTTATTTTGAAGAATCTTTCTTCTGTCAACTTTTTTACTTTTCTTGCTATCGTTCTTAACAGATACTCTCTTATCAAGTTCTTCTCTTGCAACTGCAAGCATTAGCTTAATTCTGTTTTCTTGGTTAACCCTAGGAGCACCCGGGTCATAGTCAATAGCAACAATATTTGCCTTAGGGTTGATTTCTTTAATTCTTCTAATCATACCCTTACCGTTAATATGGTTAGGTAAGCAACCAAATGGCTGAGTACAAACAATGTTTTCAAAACCTGTTTCAGCAAGTTCAAGCATTTCGGCAGTTAGTAGCCAACCTTCACCCATCTTTGAACCAAAACCGATAACGCCGTCAATAAGACTCTTTGTATGAGCATATTTTGATGGTGGCTGAAAACCGTACTTTGTAGTAGATGCAATCATCATATCTTCAGTTTTAGATACATAATCAAGCATAAGTTCGCAAACTTTTTTCTTTGCTTTGCTACCACCATAAAGTTTAATATCTTCAATACGGTTATCAATCTTAAATGCTGCAAAACCCATAACCCCGGGAAGACAAACTTCACAACCTTGGTCATATAGGAACTGCTCTAGGTCATTGTTACCAAGTCTGGCATATTTAACATAAATTTCGCCAACTACACCAACACGGATTTTCTTTTCATCAGTCTTTTTAATCTGAGAAAATTCAAGGCAAATTTCATCAAGAATTCTAGACATATCCTTGAAACGATAGTTTTTACCTTCGTTAAAGTCCTTAGCAAGTTTGTTCTGCCACTTTAGAACTAAAGCATCAGCCTCGCCTTTATTAACTTCATAAGGCTTAGTCTGGTTACGAACAGACATAAGTACATCACCATAAACAAGACCGGCAATAACTCGTCTGATTAGTGGTAAAGAAATCTTAAATCCCGGGTTTTTCTCAAGGCCTGAAAGGTTAAGTGAAATAACAGGAATTTGTTCAAGACCGGCTTTTTTAAGGCCTTTTCTTAGTAGGTGAATGTAGTTAGATGCACGGCAACCACCACCTGTTTGGGTAATCATCAAAGCAGTTTTATTTAAGTCATATTTGCCACTTTCAAGTGCATTAATCAACTGACCGATAACCAAAATAGCAGGATAACAAGTGTCGTTATGTACATACTTTAGGCCTGTTTGAGCAATCTCCGGACCGTTAGTATCAAGCAATTCAACATTGTAACCTTCATGACGGAATGCGTCCATTAGAATACCGAAATGAACAGGCATCATCATAGGTACAAGAATTTTGTAACCTTCGTCATTCATTTCTTTAGTATACATTAGACGACCGTCTTTATCATAAACAAGCTTTGCCATAAGCAAAAACCCCCAATATCAAAATTATTATTTGCCAATGGCTGCAAGTAAGGAACGAATACGGATTTTTACTGCACCAAGGTTTGTAATTTCGTCAATCTTAATCTGTGTATAAATCTTGCCATTCTTTTCAAGAATATCTCTAACTTCATCAGTTGTAATAGCATCAACGCCGCAACCAAATGATACAAGCTGTACAAGGTTCATATCTTTTCTTGTGCTAACATACTTTGCAGCAGCATATAAACGGCTATGGTAAGTCCACTGATTTAGAACACCAACCTTGAACTTTTCTACTCTGTCAGAAACACAATCTTCTGAAACAATAGCAACACCAAAGGAAGCAATCATCTTGCTGATACCATGGTTAATTTCAGGGTCAATGTGGTATGGACGACCTGAAAGAACAATAATATCCTTGCCTTCTTTTTCAGCCTTTTCAACAATTTCATTACCATGCTGACGAATCTTTGCAAAGTAGTTGTCATATTCTTCATAAGCACACTTTGCAGCATTTTTAACTTCCTTTTGAGTTAAGTCAGGGAAGTACTTTGAAAGGTCTTCATAGGCCTTTTTGTAGAAGTCCTTTGGACGATGAATACCAAAGTAATCTTTGATAAATGTAACATTATGAACTTCTTTCATATTGTTATAAATAACTTCAGGGTAATAAGCAACAACAGGACAGTTGTAGTGGTTATCACCTAGGTGTTCATCAATGTTGTATGACATACAAGGATAGAAGATTGTATCAACACCCATATCAATAAGAGCCTTAACATGACCATGCATTAATTTTGCAGGGAAACAAACAGTATCACTAGGGATAGTCTGCTGACCTTTTTGATATAGCTTACGAGTAGAGAATGGACTTCTGATAACTTCAAAGCCCAGTTCTGTAAAGAATCTATGCCAGAATGGCAATAGTTCAAACATATTTAGACCCATAGGGATACCGATTTTGCCTCTGCTACCCTTAACAGGTTTATATTCTCTAAGTACCTTTAGCTTGTACTCATACATATTTAAACTTTCGTCAGGTGATTTCTTAGTGATAGGTCTTTCACATCTGTTACCGGCAATAAACTTTCTGCCATCAGCAAAAGTATTTACTGTTAGTCGGCAGTTGTTGTTACACATACCACAGTTTACAACCTTAATTTCGTGAACAAAGTTCTCTAGGTCAGGTTTCTTTAGAAGTGTGCTACCTTCAGCAGAACCTTCTGACTTACTCTGTGCATACATAGCAGCACCATAAGCACCCATAAGACCTGAGATTGTAGGTCTTACAACATTAACACCCATTTCTTGTTCAAATGCACGAAGTACAGCATCATTCAGGAATGTACCACCTTGAACAACAATTTTCTTGCCAAGTTCATCCGGACCTGATGCTCTGATAACTTTATAAAGAGCATTCTTAACAACAGAAAGAGAAAGACCACTTGAAATATCTTCAATAGTAGCACCGTCTTTCTGAGCCTGTTTAACAGATGAATTCATAAATACAGTACATCTTGAACCTAGGTCAACAGGATGTTTACCAAAGATACCTAGCTGAGCAAAGTCTTGAATTGAGTAACCAAGAGCATTTGCAAATGTCTGTAGGAATGAACCACAACCTGAAGAACAAGCTTCATTTAGGAAAATGTTATCAATTGCACCGTTATGCACCTTGAAACATTTAATATCCTGACCACCAATGTCAATAACAAATTCAACATCAGGCATAAAACTTTTTGCAGCAGTAAAGTGAGCAACTGTTTCAACAATACCGTAATCAACACAAAAAGCATTTTTAATAATATCTTCACCATAACCTGTTACGGCTGATGACTTAATCTTTATATTAGGCTTTTTATCATATAATTCATTTAAGAAATCTTTAATAATTGGAACAGGATTACCACTGTTTGAAAGGTACTTTGAATATAGCAGTTCACCGTTTTTGCCCATAACTACTGCCTTAACAGTAGTAGAACCGGCATCCATACCGATATAGCAGTCACCGTCATAATCCTCCAAAGGAACTTCCTTTACAGTAGCTTTTGCATGACGAGCCTTAAACTGTTCATATTCTTCTTCATTTTTAAATAGAGGAGGGTTAAAGGCAAAATTGCCACTACCTGTATAATGGCTAACCTTTTCAATAATCTCATCAAAATCAATTGTGCTTTCAGCACATAAAGCAGCACCACAAGCAACATAATATAGAGAATTTTCAGGACAAGTACCCTTAGTTCCAAGTTCTTCATCAAAAGCCTTGCGAAGCTCTTCCATAAATGTAAGAGGACCACCTAGATAAACAACATTACCCTCAATTTCTCTACCTTGAGCAAGACCTGCAACAGTTTGGTTAACAACTGCATGGAAAATACTCTGAGCAATATCTGCTTTTCTTGCACCTTGGTTAAGTAGTGGCTGAATATCTGTCTTAGCAAAAACACCACAACGAGATGCAATTGTATATGTCTTTTCATAACCTTTAGCAAGGTCATTCATTTCTTCAAGAGGTACATTTAGCAAAGTAGCCATCTGGTCAATAAATGCACCTGTACCACCGGCACAAGTACCGTTCATACGAACTTCCATACCACCGGATAGGAACAGAATCTTGGCATCTTCACCACCAAGTTCTATAACAACATCTGTACCCGGAATAAATGTATTTGTAGCAACTCTTGTTGCATAAACTTCCTGAACGAAAGTAATATCACACTGTTCAGCAACACCCATACCTGCTGAACCTGACATTGCAACCAGTGCATTTTCAACACCATCAATTTCCTTTCTTACTCTAGTAAGAATTTCACCGATTTTTGTTGTAATCTGGCTGTAATGTCTTTCATATGTACTATATAGTAGTTTGTTATTATCATCTAGCACAACACACTTAATTGTTGTTGAGCCAATATCAAGACCTAATCTCATATTTACTCCTTAAATATAGTCATTTAGACCCATTTTCACATCATACTTCTTATACCATTGTATGATATTTTCTTAACATTTTAATTCTAATATAGAATAATAAGTCGATTTATCACTATTCTACATTCTATCAATAAGTTGTATTTTATTCAAGGTACAATTTGTGTATTTTTTTCTTAAAATGCAATATATCAAGCCTATATTTAACTATTTATATACACCAAAAATAAAAATGTTCATTAATTTTTTCGCAAAGTTTTCCACATTTCAAGAAGTGAATATGAAAAACCTTGTTATTTTCTGAATAACATCATAAATGTTGTGATTTTAATTTTAATTGTGGGTAAAAACTAGTTAGATAAATTAGGTTTTTTCAATTTTGTTTGTGCGTTAAGATTAATTTGATAAATTAGGGTTTGTGGTGCTAGAACTTGCCTTGTTATGTGGTAGATATTTAGAATTAGTAGAAACCATCCAGCCTTC
>NZ_JBBMEY010000075.1:0-4661 GCF_040096285.1 Ruminococcoides intestinihominis
CTGTCATTCGTGAATTGCAGAGCAATTCACCTTTTAAAGAATGACTGAAGGAGGGAAAAACTATAAATTAGATGAATAAATCGGTTACTATCTAATTTATCTACATTACATAAACAACCCCACAAACCCTAATTTATCAAACTAATCTTTACCCACAGACAAAATTGAAAAACCCTAATTTGTATAGCACAATAAAATAAAAATAAACCTTACTCCAAAATACTCTCAGGTACTGTTTCAGCCATAACTTTATAGGCATTTTCTGATGGGTGTAGATGGTCACCACTATCATAACCATTCTTAAAGGCAGAATGATTATTTTCATCACGAAGTGCTTTATCAAAGTCAACAACACCGTCAAATTTATCTGTGGTTCTTATCCACTCATTAACTTCATTTCTTAGCTTTTCTCTAAAGTCTGCATAGGTTCTCCAACCTTCAATAGGTAGAAGTGTGCCACCGTAAACCTTTAAGCCAAGGTTCTTTGCAATTCTAATGTATTCCTCAATACCGGCAATCATTTCTTCAGCAGTAGGTAGGTCGCTCCAAGGTCTGAACACATTGTTCTCAACACCAACAGGATGAATAATATCGTTAATGCCATGTTGAATAATAACAGAGTCAGCACCTGATACGGAAGAAATTTCCCTTTCAAAACGGTTACTGCCTTTTAGTCCGTAACTGTCGTATTGAATACACTCATATTGTCTTAGAATTCTTGTGCCACATACTGCTCTCCTAACAATGGCAGTATCTTTATAGTTTTCAAAACATTTTTCTGCTAAGTAATCAGGCCAAGACTGTGCAGTAATTGAGTCACCGTAGCAAATAACAGTTTTGTTCTTTTCTTCTGTCAAAACTTCAACATTGTTTAAAAAGTAGAACCAGTTTGTACTTTTCATTTTTTCAACCGGTAATACCTTTTCATTAATGTTGTTTCCAAGTGCATAATAACCCTTAGATAATGGTCCTGTAACAAGTACTGCCGATCTTGTTTCTGTAAAGTCTTTTAAGTAGAAACTAACAGAAATATATTCATCACTGTTAATATTGAAAGGAATTTCATCACTTTTGATTTCAATACCTTTTTCAATAGTAACACTTTCTTTGCCCTTAAATGTAATAGCAGTTGTGTCGCTTAGCAAGTTACCTTTCTCATCACTTTTTGCAACAGTAGCACTTGTGATTGTGATGCTTTCTGTACCACAAAAGTTAGAAAAACCAAATCTAAGTTTGCTGCCATTAAATGCTGATTTAATAGGATAACGAAGTGTTATATCCTTAGTGTAGTTCTCTACCTGACGAGTGATAATAGAAGTGGCATTAGCCCAAGTTGATACCCATTTTGTATTTTCCATTTTTCTTTCTCCTCAAAAATTCTATATATTAGGATATAACAAAAAAGTAGATATGTCAAAATTAATTGCACTTTTTAGAATAATATTGTAAAATAAAGGTTAAAGAAATGGAGAGGTGACAAAATGTCTGTATTATCAGCTTATGATTTAAGTATGTCTTTTATAGAGAGAAAGCTGTTTGACAGTATTACTTTTACTGTAGAAGAAAAAGACAAAATAGGCTTTATCGGTGCAAACGGTAGTGGCAAAACCACATTGTTTAAAATTTTAACAGGACAACTTTCACCGGATACCGGCACAGTTACTGTTAGCAAAAATACTACTGTAGGTTATATGGAACAACACGCTTGTACCAGTTTAAACAGAACAGTTTATGAGGAGTTGCTTTCTGTCTTTCAACCATTAATAGATATGGAAAAGGAGCTTGAAGAACTTCCTAAACAAATAGAAAATGCAACTGATGATATACATTCTTTAATAGAAAAGCAGGATTTGTTACTTCAAAAGTTTCAGGATAATGGTGGCTTAACTTATAAAAGCAGAACAAGAAGTTCCCTTATAGGTTTAGGTTTTACGGAAGAGAATTTCACTATGGAAGTTTCTAAACTTTCAGGTGGACAAAAAAGTAAACTTAGCCTTGCAAAGCTACTGCTTTCAGGTGCTAATATTCTTCTACTTGATGAACCTACCAACCACCTTGACATTAATGCAGTATCTTGGCTTGAAAACTTTTTGAAAGATTTTGATGGTAGTGTTATTATCATCAGCCATGACAGATACTTCCTTGATGCAGTTACAAACAGAACAATGGAACTTTATTGTAATCACTTAATTATGTATAAGGGCAACTACTCAGCCTTTATGGATAAGAAAGAAAAAGACCAAGAAAGTATCCGTAATAAATATGAAAACGATTTAAAAGAAATTAAGCGACTTGAGGGTATTATTCAGCAACAGATTGAATGGTCACAAGAGCGTAACTATATTACTGCTGCCAGTAAGCAGAAAGAAATTGACAGAATAAAAGCACAACTAGTGCCACCGGAAGAAGAAAATCACGACTTAAGATTTAAGTTCCATGTAAATGAGGAAAGTGGCAACGATGTTGTAACGTGCAAAGACCTTGAAAAATCTTTTGGCAATAATCATCTTTTCAGCAACCTTTCATTCCATATCAGAAAAGGTGAAAAGGTTGTTATTATGGGTGGCAACGGTATTGGCAAAACAACTTTATTTAAAATGTTATTGGGCAAAGAAATGCCTGATAGTGGTTATATTGACTATGGTACAGGTGTAAAGATTGGTTATTTTGACCAAATGCAAGGTAATCTAAACTTAGAGAATGATGCCTATACAGAAGTTTATGATACTTTCCCTAATATGACAGAAACTGAAGTTAGGACTGCTTTAGGCAGATTTCGCTTTAGAGGTGACGAAGTATTTAAAAAGTTAAAGCTAATGTCCGGTGGTGAAAGGGCAAGAGTTAACTTGCTAAAACTTATGTTAAGTGGAGATAACTTTTTGTTACTTGACGAACCTACTAACCACTTAGATACATTTTCAAGGGAAAGTCTTGAAAAAACTTTAAATGAGTATGAAGGCACTTTACTTGTAATCAGCCACGATAGATACTTTGTAAATAAAATTGCCGACAGAATTTTGTATATGACAGACAAAGGCTTTGTTGAGTATCTTGGAAACTATGATTACTTTATAGAAAGAACAAAGGACAATCCTGTTGATACACCTGAACTAAAGGTTAGAAACGATAAACCAAAGGTCAATGACTATAAAAAGGAAAAAGAAGAAAGAGCAAAGATTCGTAAAAAGCAAAACGACATTAAGAAAATTCAAGCATTAATTGAAAAGCTTGATGAAGAAATTGCCCAAACGGAAAGTATGTTAGCTGATGAAAGTATCACTTCGGATTATGAAAAACTTATGGAATATACGGAAAAGCTAAATGAACTTCAAACTTCCCAAGAAGAAGCGTTTATGAAGTGGGAAGAACTTGAGAATAGCTAATCTTTTTATTTGATAGGGGGTGTGGAGATGAACTTACTCCACTTAAAATATGCAATAGAAATTGAGAAAACTCAGTCTATCAACAAGGCTGCAGAAAATTTATATATGGGTCAACCTAACCTTTCAAGAGCAATTAAAGAACTTGAAAGGTCAATGGGTGTAAAGATTTTTCAAAGAACTTCCAAGGGTATGATTCCAACTCCTGAGGGTATTGAGTTTTTAGGTTATGCAAAGAAAATTCTTGCACAAGTTGATCAGGTGGAAAATCTTTTTTCTAAGAATAAGAGAAACACTCAGAAGTTTTCAATTTCTGTTCCAAGGTCAAGCTACATTTCATCAGCATTTGTAAATTTCTGTAGTAAAATTGATGAAGATAAAAGAGCAGAAATTTATTATCAGGAAACCAACAACCAACAAGCAATTCGCAATATATTGGAAAATGACTTTAAAATGGGTATTGTACGATATGATGTGAATTATGAAGAAACATTTAAAAAGTACCTTGAAGAAAAGAAACTAGAGGCAAAAGATATTTTCCAATTTAAGTACAATATTGTTGTGTCAAAGAATGACCCATTAGCATTAAAAAGTAGTGTCACAACAGAAGATTTAAGCAATTATATTATTATAAGCCATGCCGATCCATATGTACCGTCATTACCGGCACATGATTTGCAGAAAGAAGATATGGGTTATAATAACGAAAGACATATCTTTGTTTATGAAAGAGCAAGTCAGCTTGAACTGTTAAGTAAAGTGGAAAACACTTGTATGTTTGTATCCCCAATGCCAAAGCATTTGCTTAATATTTATGGTTTAAAAGAAATAAAATGCAGTGACAAAGTGGGAATGTACAAGGATGTGCTGATTTATCGAAAAAAACAAAAATTGGATTCTTTTGATGAATTGTTTATAAATCAGCTTGAAAATTCTATTAAGGAACATTAAAACTAAATAATAACCAAGAAATTGCCTATATTTTTCACGAAATATAGGCAATTATTAAGTTATATCATTTTCGATATATCGTTATGCATATTTTAGATTTTACTTGTATGATTAAATGTGTTAAAATTTTAACAAACCGTAGGAAAACTACGGATGTATTTAAGAATTAAGGAGATTCAGTTATGGCTAAGAATAGCAAGAACAATGCTAAAGCAACAGAAGAAAAAGCTGTTGTAACAGAAGTAAAAGATAGCAATATTGTAGATTCAGTAGAAGCACTAGAAGCAAAACTAGCACAGGTTAGAGAAGCACAGAAGAAATTCTCAACAT
>NZ_JBBMEY010000076.1:0-4416 GCF_040096285.1 Ruminococcoides intestinihominis
AGTTTTACGGCTTTTCCTGCATAAGTGATTTTAGGTCGCAGGGCATAGGTTATCTGTGATTTCAAAAAGCTGTACGGCTTCTTTCCGTCAAAGGTTTTCTGCGACATGAACCAAGTGAGAGCAACGGGAATACCAAAGTATTTGAGAAATGCTCCCTCAATCATGGAAAGTGGGGGAATATCCCCAAACAGAATGATGATAAATTCCGTAATCACAAACCATGTAATCTGTGTAAAAGTAACGGGAAAGGGTAAGTTAAAGTCATTGATTGCATACAAGACTTTTTCCACGTTCCAGATACCCGTGTAGCTTTTAATTTTTTTCAAGTTCTTTCAGCTCCTTTCAAAATAGAAAAGGACAGCCATTTTCAGACTGTCCCTTAAAGAGAAATACGCTGTCAGTAGCAACCATGCTTGTCGCTGATCTTCCAGCGTTAATATGGTATCTCGCACATACCTCGGCTTGTTTCAATAAAGCAACCGCCCATATCCAAATCCCGCCCGTAGGCTTCATAGTCAATGTAGTTCTGTAAGCTGGGTGGAATGTCGCCAAGTGCCTGCAATTCGTCTATGTAGTAGTAGGCAACGTCTGTCATGGTTTCACAGTCGGGATAATAATAAATATCGTCCTTGTGTTCCACGACTTCTTCCAGCGACCCGTAGTGGCTGATAAATTCGTCCAGACACTCTACGATATAGTCGGGAAGTTCCTCTATCATTTCATACATTTCATTGAGTTCTTCAATGGAAACATACTCGCCAATCGCAATCGGGAAGTTGTCGGTATCATGGATAGCGTATTCCTCATACTGTTCATTCAAGCCGATTTTTTCTTTTACATCTTCCTCGTCAATAGGAAATGTGAACCAAGCACCCACTAAATAGCCCTCATTGTATTTACCAAGATTAGCAATATAAACCGCCATATCATCAATCATAAGCACCACCTCATTTCCTACTCTGGCAGTTCAAAGATACCGTGTTCTGTTACTAAAAATTTCCCGTGTTCCTGCAAGTGAGAAGCGTAAGCTTCAAAGTCAAAGTAATATTCTTGACAGTCCTCGGACAGATGTTTGAATGTCGGGTCGTTCATCAGCTTTTGCCTTGCAACGTCAATCATGCTTTTACAGTCGGAATAAACGGTAATCACGTTCCTGCAAATATAAAGTGCTTCTAAGTTCTCATACACAGTAAGAAGTGCTGTATATTCTTCCTGCATATCACTTGAAAGCTGGCGGTACATAAACTCTAATTCGTTGAGCTGGTACACGCTTGTATGTTCGTGGACTTCATCAGCATAAGGCAACACCTTTTCGATAATGCGGTAATCCCCACTTTCTGCACCGACACCTAGCTTTTCTTCAAACTCGGCAACATCTATCGGCAAGTCGAACCAGTATGATATTGTTTCTTCGCCAGTTGTTCCTTTCGTTTCCACCAGCACCCTTGTTTCCTGCATTGTTCCTCACGTCCTTTCTGTTGTTTCATCACATCTTTTAAGGTCTGGTACGACATACCAAACACATACTTTGTAAAATCTTCTAACTGTTTTTCTTCATAATAGGCAGGGTTCAGCCGTTTCATTTCATGCCACACCTTACGCTTGTAAGAGGGCAGGTCGGAAAGATAATCACAGCCGACGTTTACCTGCATATCCTTAAAAATATCGTTCATTTCATCACTCCAATCTGAAATTTTGGTAAGAAAAAAGCAGTCAATCCTAAGACTAACTGCTTTGTGTATATGGATATAATTTGATTAAGTTTTAAAACCAGTTTGTTTTTTCATCTCTAAATTGAGGGTTATCGCTGTGCTGATATGGATTGTAGTTATTCAGATTGCAACCATATTCTTTTAATGATTTGATTTTGTTATCTTCTGTCCATTCAATTAAGGAAATACCGTCAAATTCTTCAACATTTCCCGTATTCATTTCATTTTTAAAATACCATTCTACGACAGTTTGATTTTCTTTATGAAAGAACTGTTTAATATCCCAAATAATGACTTTACCACGGGTATTCCATTCATTAAACCAATGTTTTACTGTTTTTAGATTTTCATATTTAGGACACCAGCTTTCCGTATAAACAACATCTTCTGTAAAAATTTTATCCATTCCTAAATCTTGCTGTTTCAGCCACATATCAAACCATAAACGAATGATTTTTTCTCTCTCACTCATAATAGAACACCTCAATCCCTAAGACTAAATGCTTTGTGTATGGATATGAAATCGTAAAACTGAAATTTTGCGATTACCTATTCAAATAATATTTATCAGTTTTTGTTCTAATTAAAATCTTATCTTTTACCAATTTGTCATTTAATTTTGAAAAAGCATTAGGATTAAATACACCTATTTCTTCTAATGTTTTTGCAGTTTCTTCTGATATTGCACCATTTTGTTCTAGTTTCTTTAAAATTATTCTTTTTCTCATCAATAATGCTGGTGATCCAAACATATTTCTCATCTCACTTTCAAATTCTAATTCGTCACTTTCTTCATATCCATATCATAACATTATCATATCAGCACTGCAATAAAATTTTATGCACCGATAATCTTATTGAACAGTTCTAACAGTACATCTTTCACACCGCCAGCATTGAATACTAAGCCGACAGCAATCAAGGCAACTACCAAGAAGCCGATAAGTTTGGAAAACTCACGCTTGAACCCTAAGTAGATACCGATAACCACAATCGCCATAAGCACTAAGCTCTGTGCGTTTGATAAAAACCATTGATACAAATTTTGTCCGAAATTCATTTAATTGTCCTCGCTTTCTTCTAATTGTTTCATTTCACGGTCAGCTTCTTTGCCAACATTCAAAATACACATCAAGACTACGCCGATACCCATTCCCATAGATACCAGCAGGAAGTCTTTTACTAATTCCCACATTTTTTATCACTCCTAACTTTCCACCAAATCTTTTGCAGGGGTCGTCTGCTGTTTGATTATCATTTCATGCTTTTCTGTGAGTTTTGCCTGCTGTTCGATTGTTTCCATGTAGTCTGTACCGTTTCCCTTATCAATCTTTTTCAGCATTTTCAAGGTCGGTGCTACCTGCCTTTGTACCCACCGTAATGTACGGTCTAAGGTATAAGGTTCTGGTTTTGTCGTTAGCTTTAAGCTCTGTCTGTTATCGCCGATAAACCAAGCCCAGCGGTCATTGAGCTTCCAGTCATTTTTCCGCTTGTCTGGTTCTTCATCAACAAACCGCACATACTGATTGATGATAGAAAAGGCGGTCTGTTCTGCGTCATAATAGGTCAGCAAATCTCGTACTGCATAATAGGCACGTTCATTGCGAAGCCGTATCTCAAAGCGGTTGATAATATCGGCTTCATTAAGCGGTGTCCCCAGCTTGACGTACTGCTCATAGTCTTTTTCATAGATACAGAAATACACATCTGATTTCAGCGAACCAAGATAAAGGGTGCGTCCCATATATTCTCTGTCGTCCTCTCTATGCTTGATAAGCTCGCCCGACTGATAAAACTTATAGCTTCTGGACTTTCCGATATATTCCCGTTTCCTGCATTTTTCCGCAAGCTCTGGAATATCCAAAATGCCCGTATGGTCGTTGATAGCAAGGTCGATACGCTTCATCACACCACCGTCTATGAGTGCATCCATAAGAAAGTCATACCAGCTTCTTTGCTGTGCCAGCAGGTAACTTTCAAACTGCCTGCACCCACGCCCCTTTAACTCTAAAAGGACACCTTTTTCTTCGTCAGCCGACGTATAGGTAAAGATGTCCCCTAAAGAGTAATGCTCCGTATAACTGTAATGTCCGTAATCTTCATGGAGCATATAGTTGATATTCAGTTTTAATATATCTTTGATGATGTGCTGTATATCAAGCGTGGGAAAACGAATTTTCACATAATCAAACAGCATGGTAAGCGGTGCTTCTGGATTGAACCTTGCCAGTTCCCTATGCAAAGTTTCCAGAAGTTCCTTTGACGGCTTCATTTTTCCGCTTTCTATCTTGTTGAGATATTCCCTTGTGATACCAGAAGCCACCGCCAGCCTGCCTTGTGAGATACCGTAAGCAATCCGTTTCTCCCGTAATTCTTTTATCCATTGTTCTTCATTCAGAACCATACCCCCAATCTGTAAAGTGTGAAGTTTTTTAAGGCGACTTCACAACTGATTTTTACTAGGAAACCATGCCAGAAGCCTTATGTTTCCTATGTTTTTTGTCTATTGTCTATTTGCAAACGTACCCCTCTGTTAGATACCGAGGGGTTTTACCTGCTGGCGTGGCTAACGCCACACCAGCAACGGCTAGTCCGTGCCGTCGCCTTTCGCTTCGCACGTCGCCGTCCCGTCCTGCCTTGCTTGTGCAAGAGAGCCGATAGTCTGCAAAAAATCATGTCCTTTCGGGACTAAAGGCGTGTAAAA
>NZ_JBBMEY010000077.1:0-4020 GCF_040096285.1 Ruminococcoides intestinihominis
AGTTTTACGGCTTTTCCTGCATAAGTGATTTTAGGTCGCAGGGCATAGGTTATCTGTGATTTCAAAAAGCTGTACGGTTTCTTTCCGTCAAAGGTTTTCTGCGACATAAACCAAGTGAGAGCAACGGGAATACCAAAATATTTGAGAAATGCTCCCTCAATCATGGAAAGTGGGGGAATATCCCCAAACAGAATGATGATAAATTCTGTAATCACAAACCATGTAATCTGTGTAAAGGTAACGGGAAAGGGTAAGTTAAAGTCATTGATTGCATACAAGACTTTTTCCACGTTCCAGATACCCGTATAAGATTTAATCTTTTTCAAGTTCTTTCAGCTCCTTTCGTAAGTTCTTCAAAGAGAAAAGGACAGCCATTTTCAGACTGTCCCTTAAAAGAGAAATACGCTGTCAGTAGCAACAATGCTTGTCGCTGATCTTCCAGCGTTAGTATGGTATCTCGCACATACCTCGGCTTGTTTCAATAAAGCAACCGCCCATATCCAAATCTCGCCCGTAGGCTTCATAGTCAATGTAGTTCTGCAAGCTGGGTGGAATATCCCCTAGTGCCTGCAATTCGTCTATGTAGTAGTAGGCAATATCTGTCATGGTTTCACAGTCGGGATAATAATAAATATCGCCCTTGTGTTCCACAACTTCTTCCAGCGTCCCATAGTGACTGATAAATTCGTCCAGACACTCTACAATATAGTCGGGAAGTTCCTCTATCATTTCATACATCTCATTGAGTTCTTCAATGGAAACATACTCGCCAATCGCAATGGGGAAGTTGTCGGTATCATGGATAGCGTATTCCTCATACTGTTCATTCAAGCCGATTTTTTCTTTTACATCTTCCTCGTCAATAGGAAATGTGAACCAAGCACCGACTAAATAGCCCTCATTGTATTTGCCAAGATTAGCAATATAAACCGCCATATCATCAATCATAAGCACCACCTCATTTCCTACTCTGGCAGTTCAAAGATACCGTGTTCTGTTACTAAAAATTTCCCGTGTTCCTGCAAGTGAGAAGCATAGGCTTCAAAGTCAAAGTAATATTCTTGACAGTCCTCGGATAAATGCTTGAATGTCGGGTCATTCATCAGCTTTTGCCTTGCAACATCTATCATGCTTTTGCAGTCGGGATAAACCGTAATCACGTTTCTGCAAATATAAAGTGCTTCTAAGTTTTCATACACGGTAAGAAGTGCTGTATATTCTTCCTGCATATCGCTTGAAAGCTGGCGGTACATAAAATCTAGTTCGTTGAGCTGGTACACGCTTGTATGTTCGTGGACTTCATCAGCAAAGGGCAGTACCTTTTCGGTAATGCGGTAATCTTGACTTTCTGCACCGACACCTAACTTTTCTTCAAACTCTGCAACATCTATCGGCAGGTCGAACCAGTATGATGTTGTTTCTTTGCCAGTTGTTCCTCTCGTTTCCACCAGCACCCTTGTTTCCTGCATTGTTCCTCACGTCCTTTCTGTTGTTTCATCACATCTTTTAAGCTCTGGTACGACATACCAAACACATACTTTGAAAAATCTTCTAACTGTTTTTCTTCATAATCGGCAGGGTTCAATCGTTTCATTTCCTGCCACACCTTACGCTTGTAAGAGGGCAGGTCGGAAATGTATTCACAGCCGACTTTTGCCTGCATATTCTTAAAAATATCGTTCATGTAATCACTCCAATCTGAAATTTTAGGTAAGAAAAAAGCAGTCAATCCTAAGACCAACTGCTTTGCATATAAATATAAATTTGTAAACTAAAATTTTCGGAAGTTTTTTTGTATTTTGTGTAGCCATAGTCCAGCAATACCAGCTATAATTGCCAAGAAAAAAACTGCGGTAGGAATAGAATGATTTTTTACTATAATCGCAATTACCCCAGATACTAAAATACCAATCCCTACGAATAAAACAGGTTTTCCTAATTCTTTTGCATATCCTTTTTTGTTATCAGTAGTATCAAATACTTTACCATGAACAAAAGAGTAATTTCCCTTTAATAAAGAAATACTCACGAATATAAGGATAGCAGAAACAAACCACATCATTATACTAAATCCTAACATAAAATATCACTTCCTAAAGTTGTATTTTTATATCCATATTATATCACCCCATTAACAACATCACAATAAAAATTTATGCACCGATAATCTTGTTGAATAGCTCTAACAGTACATCTTTCACACCGCCGGCGTTAAATACCAAACCGACAGCAATCAAGGCAACTACCAAGAAGCCGATAAGTTTGGAAAACTCACGCTTGAACCCTAAGTAGATACCGATAACCACAATCGCCATAAGCACCAAGCTCTGTGCGTTTGATAAAAACCATTGATACAAATTGTTTCCGAAATTCATGTTATTTGTCCTCTCTTTCTTCTAATTGTTTCATTTCACAGTCAGCTTCTTTGCCGACAGTCAAAATACACATCAAGACTATGCCGATACCCATTCCCAGAGATACCAGCAGGAAGTCTTTTAATAATACCCACATTTTTTATCACTCCTAACTTTCTACTAAATCTTTTGCAGGGGTCGTCTGCTGTCTGATTATCATTTCATGCTTTTCTGTGAGCTTCGCCTGCTGTTCAATCATTTCCATGTAGTCTGTACCGTTTCCCTTATCAATCTTTTTCAGCATTTTCAAGGTTGGTGCTACCTGCCGTTGTACCCAACGCAATGTGCGGTCTAAGGTGTAAGGCTCTGGCTTTGTCGTCAGCTTCAAGCTCTGTCTGTTATCGCCGATAAACCAAGCCCAGCGGTCATTGAGCTTCCAGTCATTTTTTCGCTTGTCTGGTTCTTCATCAACAAACCGCACATACTGATTGATGATAGAAAAGGCGGTCTGTTCTGCGTCATAATACGTCAGCAAATCCCGTACTGCATAATAGGCTCGTTCATTCCGAAGCCGTATCTCAAAACGGTTAATAATGTCGGCTTCTTCAAGCGGTGTCCCCAACTTAACGTACTGCTCATAGTCCTTTTCATAAATACAGAAATACACATCTGATTTCAGCGAACCAAGATAAAGGGTACGTCCCATATATTCTCTGTCGTCCTCTCTGTGCTTGATAAGCTCACCCGACTGGTAAAACTTATAGCTTCTGGACTTTCCGATATATTCCCGTTTCCTGCATTTTTCCGCAAGCTCTGGAATATCCAAAATACCTGTATGGTCGTTGATAGCAAGGTCGATACGCTTCATCACGCCACCGTCTACAAGTGCGTCCATGAGAAAGTCATACCAGCTTCTTTGCTGTGCCAGCAGGTAACTTTCAAACTGCCTGCAACCACGCCCCTTTAACTCTAAAAGGACACCTTTTTCTTCGTCAGCCGACGTATAGATAAAGATGTCCCCTAAAGAGTAATGCTCCGTATAACTGTAACGCCCGTAATCTTCATGGAGCATATAGTTGATATTCAGTTTTAATATATCTTTGATGATGTGCTGTATATCCAGCGTGGGAAAACGAATTTTCACATAATCAAACAGCATGGTAAGCGGTGCTTCTGGATTGAACCTTGCCAGTTCCTTATGCAGAGTTTCCAGAAGTTCTTTTGACGGCTTCATTTTTCCGCTTTCTATCTTGTTAAGATATTCTCTTGTGATACCAGAAACCACCGCCAGCCTGCCTTGTGAGATACCGTAAGCAATCCGTTTCTCCCGTAATTCTTTTATCCATTGTTCTTCATTCAGAACCATACCCCCAATCTGTAAAGTGTGAAGTTTTTTAAGGCGACTTCACAGCCGATTTTTGCTAGGAAACCGTGCCAGAAGCCTTATGTTTCCTATGTTTTTTGTCTTTTGTCTATTTGCAAACGTACCCCTCTGTTAGATACCGAGGGGTTTTACCTGCTGGCGTGGCTTACGCCACACCAGCAACGGCTAGTCCGTGCCGTCGCCTTTCGCTTCGCACGTCGCCGTTCCGTCCTGCCTTGCTTGTGCAAGAGAGCCGATAGTCTGCAAAAAATCATGTCCTTTCGGGACTAAAGGCGTGTAAAA
>NZ_JBBMEY010000078.1:0-3931 GCF_040096285.1 Ruminococcoides intestinihominis
CTTATGCAGTGGCTGATGTCAGCGATAGCTGACAGAGGGATTGTCTAGTAGGCAGTACTAGATAGATAAAATTTAGAGTAACTACATAGGGCATAATACCTTTATTTAGGATAGTTTGTAACGGTCCAACAGTGTTGGACCCTACACCTGTTAGCCACGCTTTTCTCTTAATAATAGGTATGATAATTTTGCAAATTTTCCTTTACATTCAATGAAAATAAGCATTCCTCGAACAACAATTAGGCTAAAAACAAATTTATCCTAACCCACAAACAAAATTGAAAAACCCTAATTTATCTTTAGACACAAACAGAATATAAACAAAATAAAAATCAAAAAACAAAATATTAAAATTAACACAATTACAACTAAAAAATAGCATTATACAGTATCACTTGAAAATTGAGAACATGGGGTATATAATGTGTTCTGCTAAAAATAAGAAAAGAAAATAATTTCGTACAATGGGGTAGGAAAATGAAGAATGTAGTTGTTGATAAGTTAACAGCAGATAATGTTTATGAACTGTATTTATCGGTAGATTGGTCAGGACTTTACAAGTCACAAATTCAGCAAAAACTTGCTAACACAAATCACACCTTTACTATATATGAAGGCAACAGACTTGTTGGTATGGCAAGGATTGTTGGCAACACTCATACAGTATGTTATCTAAAAGATTTTATTATTAAGCCGGAATATCAGCATGAGGGTTACGGTAACTTTTTGATGAACTTTATTTTGAATTATATTAAGGAACACAATTCAAAGGATAAACATTCTAAGGTATGTGTTTTTTCTTCAAAGGGAAAGGAAAAATTTTATGAGAAATGTGGTTTCCGTTTTGTTTCGGGAAAACACAGTCACGAGGAATTGTATCAAATAAGAGTATAGTACTTTTGGGAACTGTTTTGCAGTTCCTTTTTTATTATCATTTTTGCATTTTGCCCTACTTAAAATGCAATTTACCTAGATTTTATTGAATTATAAAAGAATTAATGGTACAGTAAAATCACAGAAAGGAGATAAAAAATGAGGTTAAGTATTTTTAAAAATCCAAAATTTTCTGAACCGGAAGTTATACTGAATTATTCTGAAGAAACCGATGAAGTAAATAAGCTGATTGAAACACTGAATTCACTTAATAATACAATTCAATGTTTCAAAAACGGCAGTAATTTTAATATAAAGCTAAATGATATTTATTACTTTGAAAGTGTTGACGAAAGGTCATATGTTTATACAAAAGACAATGTGTATGAATGTAAAGAAAAGTTATACACAATAGAAGAAACTTTCAAAAACACTTCTATTGTAAGGGTAAGTAAAAGTTGTATTCTCAATATTACAAAGCTAAAAAGTGTCAGACCGTTTATTAACGGTAAATTTGAGGCTACTATGTTAAGTAATGAAAAAATAATAATCAACCGTCACTACGTTTCTGCTTTTAAGAAAAAGTTTAATATTTAGGAGGTTACTTATGTTAAATAGAATCAAACATTATTTTACACTTGACTGTGTAATTTTCACTATTATGACTGTGGTTTTGTCCATTGTTTATTATTTTGCAACTTGGGACAGTACAGTAAAAACAATTACAGTAGAGGGACTTTTCAAAACTTTTGGAACAATGGTATTCAGCTACTTTACAGTTACAACTGTTATGGCATTTTTGTTTATGATTTTAGAGAAACAAATAAACGAAAATGGTTATATAGGTCATCTAATATCAATGGCAATTGTACTTTCTTGTGTATATGGACTTGGTGGTGGAGTGTTTAACTGGTTCCCTATTTTCTCTATTTGGTCACTATACGCTTTCATAGTACTTATGATTGTATACACAATTGTGTTTTTCACAATGTTTCACAAAAATGTTGAGGACAGTAACAAAATCAATGAAAAGCTAAAGAAAATTCAGGAGAAAAACAATGAGTAATATTATTGAAATTAAGAATCTGAAAAAATCCTACAAAGATGTTAAGGCAGTTAAAGGCATTGACTTTTATGTTGAAGAAGGAAAACTCTTTGCATTACTTGGACCTAACGGTGCAGGAAAAAGCACAACTATTGATATGATTTGTACTGCACTAAAGCCTGACAGTGGCAGTATTACTGTTGACGGTAAACTTGTAGGCAAAGATGACAATGCTATTCGTAAAGAAATCGGCATTGTGTTTCAAGATAATTTTCTTGACCCTATCCTTACAGTTGGAGAAAACATTTCAATCAGAGGCAGTTTTTACGGATTAAAGGGAAATGAACTGAAAAATGCAGTAAAGAAAGTTTGTGAAACTGTCGGTATTACCGACTTAATGAAACGACCTTACGGTAAACTTTCAGGTGGTCAAAGAAGAAGAGCTGACATTGCAAGAGCATTGGTTAACACACCGAAAATTCTATTTCTTGATGAACCAACAACAGGTCTTGATCCACAATCTAGGCAGAATGTTTGGCAGATGATTACCAAGTTACAGAAAGAAAACAATATGACAGTATTCTTAACCACTCACTATATGGAAGAAGTTACCGATGCAGACTATGTTATAGTAATTGACAGTGGTGAAATTGTAGCAAAAGGCACACCTGCTACACTTAAAGAAAAATATGCAAAGAATTACTTGCACATTACACCTAAAGATAAAGACAAATTAGTTGCCACACTAAAAGCTAACAACATTGACTTTACAGTAATTGCTGATGTATATACTGTTGATGTAGATAAGACAGAAGATGCTTTGCCTATTATTGATTTGGTTAGGGATAACATAGAAAGTTTTGAAGTTATCAAGGGTACAATGGATGATGCCTTTATCGGAATTACAGGTAAGGAGATTAGAAAATGAAAGGTTTAGTAATTAGAAATTTAAAGCTATATTTCAAAGACAAAGGTGCAGTATTTTTCTCCTTACTGGGTGTACTGATTGTTATAGGATTGTACATTCTTTTCTTAGGAGATACATTTACAGATGGCTTAAAAGAATTTTACAAACCTGAAAACATAATGAGTGGCTGGATAATGGCAGGGCTACTTGCTATTACATCACTAACCACAACAATGGGTGCATTCTCTACAATGATACAAGACAAAGAGAAAAAGATTTTCAAAGACTTTTACTGTGCACCTATCAGCAGAAGCGCTTTATCACTTGGCTACATAATCAGCTCAGTAATAATCGGCTTACTGATGACATTACTTGTATTCGTTATTGCTATTATTTATCTTGCAGTTAACAATATTATAGTTATTTCATTTACAATGATTTTTAAGTTAATAGGAGTCTTCCTACTAAACACTTGTTCAAATACTGCAATGGCACTTTTCATTGTTTCACTTTTGAATACAGAGAAAACTTTCAGTGCAGTTTCCGGTATTACCTCAGCATTAATCGGTTTTGTAACCGGTATTTATCTGCCTGTAGGTCAGTTACCTGAATATGTACAGTACATAGTTAAATGTTTTCCTACTTCACATGGTGCAGCTTTATTCCGTCAAATTTTAATGGAAGATGCACTTAATAAAGGTGTATCAAAAATGCCTACCGAGGCAAAGGCAGTTGCCCTAAAAGAAGTGAAAAACATCCTAGGTATTACCTTTAAATTCGGTGACACAGAATGTGCAACATTAGTTAGTGTCCTTGTTCTTGTTGTGGCATTAGTCCTATTCTCTGCCCTATCAATTTGGAATATCAACCGTAAAAAAGCAGTTTGAGATTTTTGATTTTCAATTTTCAAATTCAATTGTGCTAATCTGTAATTGATTCAATAAATTAGGGTTTTTCAATTTTGTCTGTTGGTTAAGACAAATCAGTAGTATAAATTTGGGTTTGTGGAGTTAGATGTAAAGTGTTAATTTTTAGCAAATAAGGCTCCCTTGTGTAAAGGGAGCTGTCGCTCGTAAATTGGAAGAATGACAATTTACTCTTAAAGA
>NZ_JBBMEY010000079.1:0-3829 GCF_040096285.1 Ruminococcoides intestinihominis
CACTTTTTTTCAACTTTTTTTAAATTTTTATTTTCCAATACCTTAAATAGCCCATTCCTATGCCATTTCTCAGACTTTTCTTTTTTCATTCTTTTTTGATATTTCTCTTAAAAGGGCTATATTTCCTTATATTATTGCAAAAATTAATAAAATTTATTTTATAATAACTTAGATTTAACTTTTCTAATACGACAAAATTAACAATTTGGGTTTATTATAATAATATGTAATATATATCTGCTTATGTAGTAAAGAATTATTCTTTATATATACTATATAATGCAATATATACTGACACATACATAATAGTTTGATACTGTTTATTGTTTTTTTGCATAATTTACGGTACTTGTAATTGTATACAATACACAAACTTATTCAAATTGCACAATGAAGTAGTGATTTTTCGTAATTAATGTGATATAATTACCATACAATTTATTATTAAGGTGGTAAATTAAATGGGAACAAAACATATTATTACTGTAGCAAGACAGTTTGGTAGTGGTGGTAGAGAAATTGCTACTGCTCTTGCAAAGAAGCTTGGTATTAAATATTACGATAAAGAGTTAATTTCTCTTGCAGCAAAAGAGAATGGTATGAGCCCTGAGGTTTTTGAAAAGGTTGATGAACAGGCAACTAACAGTTTGCTATATTCTCTATCTATGGGTTTATACAACTTTGGCAATGGTTTTTCTGCAATGGGTGACTTACCTATGAATGACCAGCTATACATTATTCAGCACAAAATGATTAAGAGATTAGCAGAAGAAGGTCCTTGTGTTATCCTTGGTAGATGTGCAGACTATGTTTTAAGAGATTTTGACAATGTTGTAAATGTATTTATCAATGCTGATATGGAATACAGAAAAGAAAGAGCTATCAAGTATCACAATGTTGATAAGAGAAAAGTTGAACAGATTATCAATAGAACTGATAAAAACAGAGCAAACTATTATAGTTTCTATTCAGGACTAAAATGGGGTCAGCCACAAAACTATGATCTTTGTATCAATAGTGGTAGAATGACCCAAGAAAATGTTGTTGACATTATTACTAACTATGTTGATATGTTAGAAAAATAACATTTTTAAAAATTCACTCCTGAATAGGATAAATTACTTTATTTGAAAAGGAGGTGTTGTTACAATGACAGAATATATCTATATGATGGCAAATTCACAAGGCGATATTGATGATTTCATTTTCGGTGATATTGAGTGGCATGAAAGCCAGAGATAAAGGTAACAACTATGAATTACAACAATAAATAAAGGATGAGCTTGAAAGTAACAAGTTCATCCTTTTATTTTTGCCTCTAAACGAAAGACGAAGGCTCTATAATTATTTTATGTGTAAAATTTTCCATTATTCATTTGTACCTATAACTGATAATGGGTCTACATAGCTACCGTTTACTCTAATAGCAACATGAAGATGAATACCATCCTCAGATTCACAAGGCATTTCCCCTACATTACTGATAGTATCACCTTTAGAAAGGGAATCATTCACCTGAACTTTAACATCATCAAGTCCACTATAATAAATCATAAATGTGCCACAATCGACAATGACAACCTTACCCATTCTATCGTCATCATAAATATCGCTGACTACACCGTCAGACATTGAAAGAACATTTGTATCTTTCTTACAATTAAAGTCAATACCTAAATGACTTCTATAGTCACCCATAGTTTTGTTATAAACTGCATTTTCGGAATAAGGCTTTGAGACTTTTGCATTTTTCACAGGATAAATTAAATTTCCCGGAACTTGCAGCATTGTTTGAACTGCTGACATAGTGGTTGATGTATTAGGCACAGTAGTTGTGGTAACTGTTGTTGGTAAAGTTGTACTTTCTGTAGTTGACATTGTAGTGGTTGTGGTTTCTTCAACAGTAACACCGGTCACCTGGTTATTAGCCTGAGTAGCAGTAGCCGTTGCAGTTGCAACCTGATTTCTCTTTTCTTTAAAACTTGAATAAGAAGAAAATGTTGACCACACAGCCAATCCAACGGCAGTTATACAAATTGCAAGAGAAACATAAAAACTTAATTTATTTCTCTTATTATGCTTTTTATGATTTTGACTATTTTTATACTTATTATATTCATCCATAAAAAACACCTCCGAAAGTAGTATTGACGGAGGTGGGAAAAATATACAGACAAAAGAAAAACTCCCAACAGAAGTTGAGAGTATTTTGGAGGCGTTACTCAGATTTGAACTGAGGAATGGGAGTTTTGCAGACTCCTGCCTTACCACTTGGCTATAACGCCTTATGGTATAGTATATGCAACTGTAAATAAAAAATGACAAAAGAAAAAGCACCCATATGGTGCTTTGGATACTGGAGCGGATGACGGGGCTCGAACCCGCTACCTCCACCTTGGCAAGGTGGCGCTCTACCAGATGAGCTACATCCGCAAATATTTTGGCGACCCGGATCGGGTTCGAACCGACGACCTCTAGCGTGACAGGCTAGCGTTCTAACCAACTGAACTACCGGGCCAAAAAAAGTGGTGGGAACAACAGGGCTCGAACCTGTGACCCCCTGCTTGTAAGGCAGATGCTCTCCCAGCTGAGCTATGCTCCCACAACAATCTGTTGTCTTTTGACAACGTAGTCTATTATATACTAGGATGAGACTAATGTCAATAGTTTTTTTCAATTTTTTGAAAATTTCATCAAAGTAATTTTAGCCTATTTAAAAAGCCTGATTTCATGGGGGTTCTCGCATTTATCCGTTTATAAAATAAATTATAAATAGCAACCTAAAATAATTAAGTAGAAAAAGACTGAATGTTAACAATAAATTCATAAAAAATGCAATTATTGCATTGATGAAAAATTCAATACTTCCTACAATTATATGTATAGAAATAATTAGGAGGTATTTTATGTATCACGCAGATACTTTTGTAAAGTTAAATAGAAAAATCTTAGATTGGAAATGGTATCAAGACGGAACAACCTTTAGGGTGTTTGTTCACTTGATTTTGAAAGCCAATGTTTTTGACAATGATTTTCAAAACATAACAGTACATAGAGGACAACTTGTCACAAGTTATGGTCGCATTGCCGGTGATTTAGGGTTTTATAAAAATAGCAACATTAATGTTGAACCAATCAGAACGGCAATTAGACATTTAAAAAAGACAGGCGAAATTACTACAGAAAGAATACAAAAAGGTCTTTTAATCACCATCAACAATTACGAAAAATATCAAGGTGAGGTTATGCAAAATAATCAAGAAAATTTTTCTACTCCCAATGAAAACACAATGGAAACCCAATCAGAACCCAATCACTTCCCAATCAAAACACAACAATATAATAAATTAAATAAATATAATAATTCATATAAATCAAAGACTGAGAGGCAAAAGTTGCTTTTGCCCCCACTCGGTCTGTTTGAAAATGTTTTTCTTACTGAAAAGGAAAAGCAAGACCTTGAGAGCAAGTACCCCAAAACATACCAAGGGAAAATCGACAGACTATCTCGGTATCTTGTTAACAGTAGGAAAAAGTATGTGAACCATTACGCAGTGCTTTTAGGTTGGCTTGAAGAAGATAAGGAAATTGATGAAAGTAATATTTGTGTCGCTAAAAACAGTAGTTCTACCAATGAAATGGCAAGTTACAATATTGAGGAACTAGAAAATTACAGTATGTTTGATTAGAGGACTGTTTTTATAAAATTGAACCTTTATAATTTCTCTATTTCTTATATAAAGGTGATATGACAAATTAGGGTTTGTGGTGCTAGAACTTGCCTTGTTATGTGGTAGATATTTAGAATTAGTAGAAACCATCCAGCCTT
>NZ_JBBMEY010000080.1:0-3604 GCF_040096285.1 Ruminococcoides intestinihominis
ATATGGACTTTTACGGTATAGGTTGCTTTCACATTGCTTGTCTTTTCTCCCTCTTTTATCTGCTGATCTACTTCGTAGGTAGCAGAAAAAGTGTTCGTTCCCGATTGTTCGATACTCCATACAATCACATTTGTAGCTGTGGAGCTGGTCGGTATATCCGTTCTGATTGTATCAACATTCAAGTCCTGCAATTCCTTTGTCAGATAACCGCTGATTGCCTGCGTCCTTGCTTCGATAGCTTCTTTGCTGTTATTCCATGTGTAGTAGGACTTCGCAAAATTCTTCACGAAATTTTCTATCCCGTTGGTGTCCTGCAAGCAAAGTTCAATGATTTCTTTTTCATGGGTCGTGTGCTGGTCGATAGCAGTAAAATTCTTATACACTCCAAAGCTCACGCTTGCGATAAGCACCACCCACAACGCAATCACGGTTTTCTTATGTGTGCCTACCTTAACAGTACGCACCTTTTTTTCTTTTGGTTCTTTGATAGTTTCTGTCTGTTTCTTATTCTTCTTAAACATATTTTTCAAGTCCTTTCTATTGTTTTACTCGTCCTGCACCGATTAAGTGCTGTTGCCAGTAACTATTACTTAGGTCTGCATATCCTATCGGGTCGCCCGCATGGTACATCTGGTTATTTCCTACATAAATGCCGACGTGGGTTACATACGAACCAGCGTTATAGGTGGAATGGAAAAATACCAAGTCCCCAGCCTTTGCCTGCGAAAGCGGAAGATGTTGGGTAGCGTCATATTGTGCTTGTGCTGTTCTCGGTAAGGAGATACCAGCTTTTCCATAACACCATTGCATCAGTCCCGAGCAGTCAAAGGAAGTGTTGGGATTGCTACCGCCATACACATACTTCCAGCCTTGATATTTCAACGCTTCATTCATTACCTTTTGTGCCAGCTCTCCCGATACCTGCGGAACAGTTAAATACTGATTGACTAATTCCACATAGAACATATTTCCATAGCCATACCGCCAGCCCCCGTTCTTTGCAACGGCTATCGGGTTGGTGTAGGTTACTTTCTTTCCACCCGATTTCTCACGGGCGAAGCTCTCTGCAAGATTAAAGGTATATTTCTTTCCTTTTCCTGCCACATATCCCACATAACCACCGCCATAATTATAGGACTGTATCGCTACATTCAAGTCGTCGATACCTTGATTTTGGCAGGAAGAAAGCAGGGACGCAAAATATTTACACCCCTGCTTGATTGAACTTTCGGTATCTAAAGAGTTGGGTGGTAGTCCCAAACTTTCCGAACTCTGCATAACATCTTCTGCCGTACCGCCACTTTCTACTTGAATAATAGCAAGTAGCACATTGACATACTCGGAGATACCGTTTTCTCTGGCGTATTTTTCCACCATAGGCTGATGTTTCAAAACTTCTGCGGATAGGTTCATACCCGTAATGCCAGAAGAAAAGTTGCTGTTCTCGTCGTCGCTGTCCGCACTAATCAAGACACCAAAGAAAAGCACCAGAGAAAAGAGGATAGGAAACAGACTGCCAATGAGAGCGATATGTTTCAGTTTCATTTTTTCTTCTGTCCTTTCTTCGTTACAAGGTTACGAGTTTTCTCTGTGGTTTGCTGGTTCTTCTGGACGGTTTGCGTCTGCTGAACCTTTGTCCTGCGGTCTTTGGTGTAATTCTGGCGTGTTTCCTGCGATACTATTTTTTCTACATTCTGCCTATGTACTGGCTGTGCAGGTTGGGTCGCTTTCTTATCAGAAGCACCCGAAGATAACGGACGCTCTTTCACAACATTTGTCTTGACTGGCTCACTTATCTTTGAAGTGGTCGCTGTGGCAGGGCGTTTGACTTCCTGCATTTTTTCCGCACTCGGCTTTGGAATGATTGAAGCTGTGGCTGGTCGCTCATGGGGACGGGTAGCTCCCGTTGTCGCTGATCCGTCAGCCTTTCGCTGTGCCTGCCTTGCTTCTTGTGCCTTTTGAAGCTCCATACGCTTATCAGCAATATTCTGTCTATGCTGTTCCTGCTTTTCCAATCGTCCCGTCTGTCTGGACTGCTGTTCCTGCACCATGCCACGCTTAAAATCTGATACGCTGGACTTTGCCTTTTCCTTTGCGGAATACACCGCATAAGCGGTCTGTGTCGGCATATCCTTGATGTTTTCTTTGACAGCGTTTGCCTTATCTTTCACTTTATTTTTCGTATCTAAGACAGCACCGACTTTTGAACCTGCACGCTGTCCCATGCTGGAAGTGGCATTGCCCCGATTTTCTTTAGAAGCTGTATTTTTTCTTTCTGCTCGTTTGCCAGCAACGGCACTTCCAACCACCGCACCAGCCACACCGCCCGAAATACCGCCAGCACTTACCGCCCTTGCAATACGGTGTTCCATACGCCTAGCCCGATGTCGCATAAACAGATACGGTCTGCGGAATATGCGTCGTCCCATGCTTTGACTGTCGCCAGCATTAAGTGAAAACATACTCATTAAGTCGCCCAGCTTCATATAGATACCAGCGAAACATACTATCTGCAAGAACGCTACCATAAAGAACGGATAGTCCGTGGAAATGTTATAAAACATACTGGAAATGCTGAACGCCACCGTTACAATGAGCGTTATTCCTGCCCGTGTCATTATAGTATTAAATACCCTCACGATTGCCTGCTTTGCCATGCTTTCATAGCTCGGTATCATGGAAAGTAGAAAGCTGATAGGCAAAAACATAGCAAAGATAATAAAAAGTATCTGGCTGAACAACATCATGCCCGTAAGCAAGAATATAAATATCGTTATCCCCAAGTTGAAGAACAAGAGGAAGAACACCATACCCAAACGGTTTACCACCTGCGGTATTGTCAGATTGTTGTTGTCGTTGTCCTCAATTTCTGTTTTCACAACTTCTTCTCTGGTTTTCCCGTCCTCGTCCTCTGGGCTTGCTGATACCAGAGCTTCTACACGGTCTGTCCCAATTTCTTCTGCGTTACTGTTGCCAAATTGCAGAAGTAGCCACGGCTGTTCCACTTGAATAGAAAATAGGCTGTCCCGTATCAAGTCCACGCTGTCCTTGCCCTCGCTGTCAGAGTTGGGGAGCATGATTTTTGTTCCCAAGTCAAGTGAAGCGGTACTGATGTCTGATGAAAACTCATTTATCTTCTTGATGTAGTCGGGAGCGTAGGCGATAAATGAAGCGGACAACACGAACACCACAACAAAGTTGATAACAGCGTGAAGTGCCTTGCTGGTTTCCCGTTTTATCAGTCCCGTATAAGCAACATACATTCCCACCACTAAGATAATGAGAAGCAGGAAACCGACATAAAAGCCCGTAGAAGAAAAGCCGTTCTGTGTTACGCCTGCAAGTGTCTGTATGCTCTGTCCGATACTGTCTGCCATATCGTTAATAAAATCAAGTTTATAGGCTTCCTGCACCACATAGCCCGTGGCATTGCTTAAATAAAGGCTTATCGTCCAGACAAAGTTGGTAATGCAATATAGCCCGTACTGCACCGATTTTCCGATACCGTCCAGCCAGTTCCACGGAAGCCACGACCAGCTATTATCCACATAAAAATCAAGCTGGTAATTCGACAGCGGATATTTAGAGTAAAGATTTTCTGCGT
>NZ_JBBMEY010000081.1:0-3554 GCF_040096285.1 Ruminococcoides intestinihominis
ATAAGCTACTTCTTGATGTAGAAGCTAAGAAAAATATTACAATTTGGGACAATGCACTTGTTTATTCTATTGATAAGGTTGAACATGGTTTTTACCTTGGTGTTATGAGAAATGGTGAAGAATATTCTATCGGTACATCATACTGTGTACTTGCTACCGGTGGTATCGGCAGAGTATATAAATACACAACTAACTCAGCTATTGCAACAGGTGACGGTATTACATTTGCATATATGCTAGGTGCTAACATTAAGCACCTTTCAAGAGTTCAGTTCCATCCTACTGCTTTTGACAGCAAAAGTGACAGAGAAAGATTCTTGATTTCTGAGGCTGTTCGTGGTGAAGGTGCTATCCTTCTTAACCATGATGGCAGAAGATTTATGTTTGACTATGATGAGCGTGGAGAACTTGCTCCTAGAGATGTTGTTTCTCATGCAATTATGGAAGAACAGAAGAAAACAGGCAGTAGCAATTTCTACCTAGATATTACTGCTAAAGACCCTGAATTTGTAAAAAACAGATTCCCTATGATTTATTCAAGATGTCTTGAAAAGGGTATTGATATTACAAAGGATTGGATTCCTATTTATCCTTGTCAGCACTACCTAATGGGTGGTATTAATGTTGACTTAGATGCAAGAACATCTGTTGACAGACTATATGCTTGTGGTGAATGTTCTCATACAGGTGTACATGGTGCTAACAGACTTGCAAGTAACTCTTTGCTTGAGGCACTTGTATTCTCCAGAAGAGCAGCAATTGACATTACAGACAAACTTCATAAAGGTGGCAAGAAACCTCTTGGTGAAGAACCTGATAACAAGAATATTACCGGTGAAAAGTTACCTACAGGTATTCGTACAAGAATTAGAGAAATTATGCAGGATACATACTTTGTTATTCCTAACCTTGACAATGTTGACAATGCATATGAAGAAGTAAAGGATATTCTTAATAAGTTAAATAACACAAATTACGAAATCACTCCTGATTTTGTAGAGGCAAGAAGTCTTGCAACTGTTGCAAAAATTATTCTTGAAGAAATTAAGGAAGGTATCAACCTATGATATTAAATCAATTTTATGTAGATAATCTAATCAAAACTGCCCTACTAGAGGACATTAACTATGTTGACATTACAACAGATTACCTTATTCCTGAAGATCAGGAAAATGAAGCAAAGTTTCTAGCAAAAGCTGACGGTGTACTTTGTGGTATTGAAGTTGCTTTAAGAGTATTTACTCTAATCCAACCTGATTTTCAGTATGAAGTTTTCATCCATGATGGCGAAGAAGTTAAGAAAGGCGATATTATCGCAAAAATCAAGGGCAAAACAAGAACTATCCTAAAGGGTGAAAGAACTGCTCTTAACCTACTTCAGCATATGAGTGGTATTTCTTCAATGACAAACAGAATTGTTAAGATTGTTGAAGGCACTAACGCATCTATTGCAGACACAAGAAAAACACTACCGGGTATGCGTCCATTACAGAAGTATGCAGTAACAGTTGGTGGTGGCAAGAACCACAGATTTAACCTAAGTGATGCTGCTATGCTAAAGGACAACCATGTTGATGCAGGTGGTGGCATTACTAATGCAGTAACAAAGTTACGCACAAAGCTAGGTCATATGGCAAAGGTAGAACTTGAAGTCAGAACTCTTGACGAATTGAGAGAAGCGCTTTCTGTTGATGTTGATGTTATTATGCTAGACAATATGGATAATGACACAATGAGAGAAGCAGTTAAAATTGCTGACGGTAAAGCACTACTTGAGGCATCCGGTGGCATTACAGAAGAAACAATCCGTGATGTTGCAGAAACAGGTGTTGACATTATTTCAATCGGTGCTTTAACTCACTCAGTAAAAGCATTTGACATTTCACTAAAGATTATTTAATTTTTAGTTTTTGATGTTCTGATTTTTAAACTAAATATATAAGTTATGTGATTATGATAATGCAGTAAATTTATTGCTTTTTAGTATAAAAATCAAGATAAGTTATTGATGTTAATTATTGATTTCAAGATATTTTTTCATAACTAATTTCCATAGAAAAAGGTGTGTAGTTTCCTACACACCTTTTTCTTTTTTATTATCTTTTTTAAAAACTAAAACATCTTCAACTTTGCAATCTAATATTGTACAAAGGTCGTTTAAAGTTACTGTACTAATAGGTTTATCATGTTTCAATCTATCAAGTAAACTTCTACTAATATTATATTGTTTTATTAGTTTGTAAGTAGAAATATTTTTTTCTTTTAGGGTTTTATATAGTGGTTCATAAGAAATTATAACAATCACCTCTATATAATTCTATTTCAATACTATTTTTGTTGACAATTGTCTATATATAGAGTATATTTATATTGTCGGTATATAGAGTATATATAAGTGTTTTTAAAAATGAGGGATGAATATGACTACTGAAAAAATCAAGGAATATCTGGGTATGGTTCTGGATATGGAAAAGGCATTGTACGTTCAAAGTAATACTATCAAAAGATTGTATGGAAAATATCATCGATTGGGAAATCCAAACTATATTGCACCACCGGAAAAAGAAAAAGTAGAAGTTTCATTGGCTGGGTGTGCTAGTAGAATGGGAACCATATCCGGAATAGTATGTGCTATTTTATTTTTGATATACAAAATTATGAAACAACCACCATATTTCACTTATAAAATTTTCGGTTTCATATGGTATTATATTGTAGCATTATTTTGGACAATTGTTGCAGGTTTTCTATGTGGTCTTGCAGGTGCAGGTGTTTTAGGCCTTTTGCTATGGATAATATATAAATTGTATTATCGGTCAAAATGTAACAAGGAATATAAAACTGCGTTACAAGAATATAATAAGTACAATGATACGGATAGACTAAGAGTAACTGAAGAAAACAAGAAAAAGCAATTTATATTGAAACAAATTCGTGAATTAGAGATACAAGAAAGAGAAACCAAGAAAAATCTAAATAAAATGTATAGTTATAATATTATACACAAAGATTATCAACATAATATGGTTGCAATCAGTTCCTTCTATCAATATTTCTGTAAAGGGATAACATTTAGTTTACAGTTTGACCCTAATACAGGTGATGATGGAGCCTACAAAATTTATGAAAACGAAATGAGACTAGGTGCTATTATCGGAAAACTTGATAATGTAATAACAAGATTAGATGAAATTTCTGCAAATCAAGGTGTTTTGTATAATGCAATTAATGAGGCAACCAACCAAATTAACTCTTTAAGCGATAATATAGATTATATGTCTAGTAATATATCTGATAGTATTGATAGACAAACAAAAATACAAGAATACAATACTCGCGAAGCTCGTAAAGAATTGCATTATATAAGCTTAATGAATGATATTTACCATACTTGATTATGGTATTAAAAAGGTGTGTAGTTTCCTACACACCTTTTTCTTTTTTTATTTTTGTTTGTTGGTTAAGATAAATTAGTTCTACAAATTAGGGTTTTTCAATTTTGTCTGTGGGTAAAGATTAGTTTGATAAATTAGGGTTTGTGGGGTTGTTTATGT
>NZ_JBBMEY010000082.1:0-3345 GCF_040096285.1 Ruminococcoides intestinihominis
TGTTCGTTGTTTAATTTTCAAGGTCCGTTATTCCTTCTGAGTTCCTTCCTTACTCTCGATTTCTCTTAAGTTTTTCCGTTCCCTCAGCGGAACGTGTTTTATTATATGCCTTTTTTCCCCTCTTGTCAACACTTTTTTGAAAAAAATTCCAATTTTTTTAAATTAATTTTAACATTACTATAACTTGTGGTTAATATTATATTGCACTACAATATACAGAATATATAATTTCAATTATAGTTGATTTATTAACTAATATCATATATAATTAAGATAAATTCTAAAAATATTTAGAAATAGAAAAAATTTTTTAAAGGAGATTTTTATGTACAATCAAATCAATGTTCAACACATTAAGAACTATTTTAGAAAACCATCTGTATTAGTTCTTACTGTCTGCAAGGCTGTCACCGTTTTTATTTCTTGCTTTTTAGGTATATTTGCCGTTGGAGCAGTTAACGACCTTTTGAGAACTTTGGCTACTGTATCTCATGATGCTGATTTATATGAGTTCTCATCTTTATCAGTTGCATCATCCATTCCTAGTGTAATTATTGATTCAATTATAGCACTTATACCTGCTGCACTTTGGTTATGGATTTACCTTTCTGCAAAAAGTAATAATATTAATAGAAAACCTGACACAGTTTTTACAGTTAACTTTGTATTTGCAGTTTTAGGTATTGTCGGTTCAGCTCTTGCAATTATTTGTTCCGGACTATTTTTCTTACTCGGTATCGGTATGGCATTACCTTATGATGATATGACTAGTTCTGAACAGGAAATGATGTCCTTTGTTTCAGCTTTACTAATTGTTGTTTCAATTATACTATTAATTAATTCTGTTATTTCATTAATCTATAGTATTGCTAAAGCTAAGTTCTTCAGTTCAGCTAAGAAAAGTATGTTTAGCGATAGAGTATATCCATCAGGTGCTGTTTACGGTATTTTTTCTATTATCCAAGCTGCAATTAATTTATTAGTATGTCTGGGAACTATTTTCTTTGGTTTTGTTCTATATAACAGTAATGAGTTTGCAACTGATATTACTGCTTTATCAGACCTACTACCTTTCATTGCTATTTCAAGGAATATTCCTCTTATCATTATTATTTCCGGTTTCACCGGTTTTATCACTGTATTTGCTTTAGTACTTGAAGGTATCATTGCTCTTGGTTACAACAAAATGGCAAAAGCAGTACCTCCTACACCTGACTTTAACCCTTACAATAACGGTTACAATCAATTTAATCAGTATAACCAAAATCAGTACAATCCTAATTTCAATGGTCAGTACAATAACGTCAACAATCAAAACTTTAATCAACCTTATCAAAACAACCAAGATTATAACAATCAGAACTTTGTAAATCAACAACCAAACCCTAATCAACAGACTGCTGTACCAAACCAGCCTGTTGATAACAACGCTTATTTTGATGGTTTTGATAATCCAAGTCAGCAGTTAAGCAATCAAATGAATCTTGAAAATCAAATCAACAACGATTTAAACAACAATCCTTACGAATAAACCATAAACTACATAAGCCACTATCAGCTAGATAGTGGCTTTCTTTTTGTCTTATTATGTTTATAACCGATAATTATTTATGTTAGAATTTCTTTTATGCCTATCATATATCATTTAATACAATGGAAATTTCAGCATATTAAAAGTACAATAATAAGCATTGTAAAAGAAAAACCTCTCAATGCAATAAACATTAAGAGGTTAAGTAAATCATTTTGCTTTGTATTCTTTGAAGAACTTTTCAGCATCTGCCTTTTTATTTTCATTCTTCTTTTCTGTACTAGAGTCCTGATAGATAAGTAGAAAATTATCATCAGCACTTAAAGTAGCATCAACCTTTTCATCAGTACCTTCATAAGTAAAGTAACCATGATTCTTAACTTCATCAATAATTTTCTTAGAAAGGTCTGTATTCTTCTTACTATCGTAACGATAAAGTTCAACATTTACATCACTATTGTTGTATTTGAAAGCATATCTTACACCTTCAACTGCACCGACTGATAGGTAGCCACCATATTCCTTTTCTTTACCATCAGTACCCTTCTGCTTTACAGGGGACATTTCTGTATTAGTAACATCTTTCTTAGGAATATAACCCTCATCTACCATTTTATCTTTTAGTGTCTGTAAAGTATCAGATAGTTTTACCTTTACATCTTTTTGCTGAGTTGTTGTTGCACAACCTGTAATACATAATGCTAACATTAAAATTGCAGCAACTAGTGTTATTGTTCTTTTCATAAAATCACCTATTTTTTTCAAAGTGTTTTTATTATACCCTATTTCTTTTTTATTTTCAATAGTATATAATAAATGTTATGGATAAGATACTAGGAAAATTTAGAGCTTGTATCGATAAATACAATATGATTGAAGAAAATGACTGTATTGCAGTTGGTGTATCCGGTGGAAAGGATAGTCTTGTACTTTTATGTGCATTAGCAAGGTTAAGGGACTTTTACCCTAAAAAATTTACAGTAAAAGCTATTACTGTTGACCCTTACTTTAAAAATAAACCGGGTAACTACCAAGCAATTAAAGAACTTTGCGAAAAAATTAATGTTGAATATATTATAAGGAAAACTTCTTTATACAACATTATCTTTGAGGACAGAAAAGAACCTAACCCTTGTTCCCTATGTGCCAGAATGAGGAGAGGAATTATTCACAACTGTGCAAAAGAAAACGGTTGTAACAAAATTGCTTTAGGTCACCATGGTGATGATGCAATTGAAACTTTCCTTATTAACCTATTTAACGGTGGCAAGATTGGTTGTTTTAGTCCGGTAACATATCTTTCAAGAAAAGATATTACCCTTATAAGACCTATGCTTTACCTATGGGAAAACGAAGTTGCCAATGCTTGTAAAAGAGAAAATCTTCCGATAGTAAAAAGCAAATGTCCTGCCGATGGTGTTACAGAAAGACAAAATACCAAAGAATACATTGCAAACCTTGAAAAAACTTACCCAGACATTAAAGCTAAGCTCTTTGGTGCTATGGAAAGAGGCAATGTTTCCGGTTTTCATCAATAAGGTTTGATTCTTTAGTTTATGTTAGGTGTGCAAATTTGGGTTTTTCAATTTTGTTTGTGGGTAAAGATAAATTTGATAAATTAGGGTTTTTCAATTTTGTCTGTGGGTAAAGGTAAGTTTGTTTTAAATTCAATCAGCTATAAAGAAAATTTATAGTGAGAATATGCATTTTACATTATATATAACTATGACTCACAGGTAATCAGAGAATTAAAAATACTACCGAACAGTTGTTTAGAGAAACTGCAAGTGAGTATTCTTCTTTAATGACACAGA
>NZ_JBBMEY010000083.1:0-3086 GCF_040096285.1 Ruminococcoides intestinihominis
GGTTTCCTCCATTGGAATATTGATTTTATTATATCATATTCCCCCTGTTACTCTATCAAAAATATGATAAACTCTCATTGCCTGACAGTTTTCGATTTTTGCCTCATTAGACATCACAAAGCTGCTGCTGCTGCTGACATATACGCCGCCGCCGTTGGAAGAATTGGAAGAGGTGGAGATTGCCTGACAGCCTTCGATTATTGCCGTATCAGACATTTCAAAGCTGCTGCTGACGTTGACATATACGCCGCCGCCGCAAACAAATTGGGTCGCGCTTTCGGCGGTGCAGCTGCGAATGACCGCCGGACCTGACATTTTGAACGTGCCGGAAGCAAAAACACCGCCGCCGATGTCGGAGGCGACGCATCCGGCGATGCTGCCGCCGGACATAGAGAACTGACCCTGTTCCGAATCAATACATACACCGCCGCCGCACTCCGCAGAACAGCCGATAATATTGCCGCCCCTCATGGTCAGGCTGCCGCCGTTTTTAATCAGCGCGCCGCCGCCGCAATACCACGTCGTTCCGCCGAACGTTGAGATGTCCGTTCCCGTGCCGCCGGTGATGACGCCGCCGGTGACGGTCTCTGTGCCGCTTGCCTCGTCCAGCACCCACAGTTTGCCATTCGGATTGAATTTGTGCGAGAGATTACTCGTATTGCTGTCCTCGATAGTCAGCTGCCCGCCGTTCTCGACCACAATCACGCTGCCCTTGTTTGCGCTCTCGTATTTGAGCACATGACCGTTTAAGTCCAGCGTCACGGTGCGGTTGACGGTCAGGGAATTGCTGATGTTAATGTCCGCCGTGAGCTTGACGGTGCTGACAGCAGAATTCTCAATAGCCGTAGTCAGGTCCTCTGCGGTGCTGACTTCTGTTACCACGCTGTCCTCGGCAAACACTGTCGCAGGGGCGATGCTCAGTACCATACACAGGGTGAGCAAAATGCTTAAAATTCGTTTTCTCATCTTGTTACCTCCGTTTCTCCGTCCATCGACAGCTTAAAATCGTATTTCATTTCCAGCATGGCAAATAGCTTATACATAACCTCTGTGGCAATAGCCTTGATATCCAGTGTCTGAATAAAGGCAAGCACTTTGGCCTGCTCCTCCTCCGGCACCTTGTACACTCTCAGTTCCGCCGTGAGAAAGCGGCTGATTTTTCGCTCCAGCGGGAAATGGATGTCACATTTACGTGCCATATAGCTGCGCATCAGCCCCGCCGTGCCGATGTCCATTTCATAAAAATCGCTGTCGGTGTAATCGGGGAAATTCCCGCCGAAAATCTCTTTTAATTCCGCCGTGGTATGCACATAGATATATTCCGCCGTATCCGGGGCGGTATAGGCTTCGATATAAATTTCCCGCAGATTCTCGTTCAGCTCGGTGAGGGTGAGCTGGATCGCCGTATCCACCGCATAGGCATACACCGACGGCAGCTTGCTGCCCGCAATGCTCCTTGCCACACCGAACTGACCGCCGAACATCGTCTCGGTTAAGTCCAGCAAAATTTTATCCTTGGTGGGAAACAGATTCAAATAGCTTCCTCTTGCAACGCCCGCTTCGTCAACAATCTGACTGACAGAGGTGTTTTTATACCCCTGCTCCAAAAAAAGGCGAACGCATGCGGTTAGGATTTTTTTCTTTGTTTCTCCGCTGCTTCTTCGCAAATAAATCACCTCTCTATAAAAGTTTTAGTATCCGTACTAATAATATCATATTGAGAAAGAAAAAACAAGTGGTATTTGATGCTTTTCCGCGTTGAATTGTGGCATTTTCGTAAACGCTGCCTTCTTCCATTACTCACGTAACTTTATGACTTCTTGATTACTTTCCGAAAAAGAAAAGCCACCGTCGCTTGACAGCAGCCTTTCCGATTGTTTGTTATGCGTAAATCAGTTCGCTTGAAACAACCTCCATAGCAGCATTGCGGATGCTATTCATCTTCTGCACCCACAGCATTTGGTTTTCTGCTTTGAGTGCTTCCGTTACACCTTCCTTTTCGGCAAGTTGTTTTACCAGACGAGAGAACATTTTCTCTGCTTGTTCGATTATGTCGGCAAGGTAATCGTTCAGCTTGCCGCTTATCAACAGTTCGGAATAGAGTACCTTGCGGTGCTGTTTCAGATACAGCAAATGCCGCTTTTCCCATATCCCAATTGGTCTGCTCTCCGGCTCGTCCTCTCCGGCAATCAGATAGTAGTCCCCCAACAAGCTCGTACTACAAGCCTGTCCGCTGGTCTGTGATGAATTTCTCCATTGTGTGTTCCTCCAAATAAAGATTTTTACTTCAAAATCCATCCTGCTGTCACTAAACAGTATGTTTTGAAGTTTTGTCCTTATCCGGTTTCACTCATCTCTTGAACAATAGCAAACTCTGGTTCAAGAACGTCATATTTCTTTTTATCACAGGAAAAAACCGGTTCATCACGATTTTTTGTGGGATGGTGAACGGACAGAAGGAATAGAAAGATAGCGAATCAAGGTAAAGAAGAAGTCATCATCACGGTAACCGTAGCCGATTCGTTTAGCGACCTTGGTCTTGTTGTTGAAGCCTTCGAGCTTTGAGTTCCTGCTGTATAGTTTCGGGGCGATTTTGGGCGTTTTCCTTCGATATGAACGGCTTTGTTTAGCGGCGGTATCCTTTACCGTCAACCATTCAAAAGCCGCTGTTTGTCACTTCCGGGTAACAAAAAAGCGCCGTATTGCTACGACGCTTTTGTCTTGCTCGGAAGATGGAGCAAGGGAACGCTATTCAATTATCTGTCGTACTTTTTCTTCCTGCTTACAACCGTTGTGCCAATGGCTACCCCGCCGCTGATGAACAACAGGGCAATACACAGTGCAAGGTTGCTGGAATCGCCGGTCTGTGGACTCTTATCGGATGTTCCCAGTTTGGTACTGGCAGGTTTTTTCTCAAGAGCAGCAATCGCATCTTCGATAGCCTTTGCCATCTTGTCTACTTCAGATTGCTCCGTAATATTTTTACCACGGACAACAGCTTTGACAGCAGTTTCCACACCGGAGAAATCCTTGTAGTCATCCTTCTTCAAAGCGTTTGCTTTGGCAATGGCTGCATCAACCTTTGT
>NZ_JBBMEY010000084.1:0-2968 GCF_040096285.1 Ruminococcoides intestinihominis
AATCCTTCCACCACTTCGTGGTCCCCCTTCCTTTACACAAGGAAGGCTGGATGGTTTCTACTAATTCTAAATATCTATCACAAAACAAGGTCTGTTCTAACTCTACAAACCCAAATTTTCAAAATTAATTTATCGTAACGCAGAAACAAGATTGAAAAACCCAATTTATCAAATTTATCTTTATCAACAATCAAAATTGAAAAAATCTAATTTTCAATACATATTAAAAGCACAATATTCTTTTACAATTAAAACAACATTAAGAAAATGAAAGGAATTTCCATAATTTTTGTATGTGATGTAAAAAAGAAGTGACCTAATTCTTTAAATTTTGCTAAATTACCACTTTACAAGTTTAGCGAAATAAAGTAAAATAGGTAGGTAAGTTTGAAATGAATTTGTAAAGGAAGTATTATTATGAAAAAGTTATTTGCATTTTTAGTTTTAGGCTTAGGTACTTTGTTGGTAATTAATAATAGAAGATATAAGAAAATGGTTTCCAACAAGAAAAAATAAAAAAGTAAAAGAGGGTACAACAATGAAAAAAGTATTAGCATTAGTATTATGTGCAGTTATGGCTGTGCTTGTTACTGCTTGTGGCAGTTCAAGCTCTGACTATGAATACATCAAGGATAAGGGTGAATTGGTTGTAGGTATTACAGACTATGCGCCAATGAACTATAAGGATGATAAGGGTAACTGGACAGGTTTTGATACAGAATTTGCTCAGGCTGTCGGTAAGAAAATGGGCGTTAAGGTTAAGTTCATCGAAATCGACTGGGATAACAAGTTTATGGAACTTAACACAAAGTCAATTGACTGTGCTTGGAACGGTATGACAATCACAAATGAAGTTAAGAAGAACACAAGTGTTACTGATGCTTATGCTAAGAATGAACAGGTTGTTGTTATGAAGAAGGATGAACTTAGCAAGTATAAGGATGTTAAGTCACTTTCTAAGCTAAAGTTTGCAGTTGAATCAGGTTCTGCAGGTGAAGCTGCTGCTAAGGATAACAACCTAGAATATACACCGGTTTCAGCACAGAGTGATACTCTACTTGAAGTTAAGTCAGGTTCTGTTGATGCTTGTATTATTGACAGCACAATGGCTGACGCTATGACAGGTAAGGGTACAAGCTATGAAACACTAGGCCACAACCTATCTCTAACTAAGGAAGAATATGGTGTTGGTTTCCGTAAGAAATCTGATATGACAGAAAAGTTCAATCAGTATATTAAGGATTTAACAAAGGATGGCACACTTGAAAAGCTATCTAAGAAATATAATGTGGCACTTTGTAAGTAATACATAAGGAATGATAAATAAATGAGCGATTTTCTATCTATCACTCTTGACCTATTAAACGGATTTTTGTCTACACTACAGCTATTTGGATTGACACTACTTTTTTCGTTACCACTTGGCTTAATAATCTGTTTTGGCTCAATGAGTAAGTTCAAACCACTAAGGTGGTTGGTTCGTACCTTCGTTTGGATTATCAGAGGTACACCACTACTACTTCAATTAATAATTGTATATTACGGTCCGGGTCTTATCCTAAATACAGGACTGCTACCAAGATTTTCAGCAGCATTACTTGCATTTGTAATTAACTATTCTTGCTACTTCTCAGAAATTTACAGAGGTGGTATTGAGTCAATTTCAAAGGGTCAGTATGAGGCAGGTCAAGTTCTTGGTATGACAAAAACACAAATTTTCTTCAAGATTGTGTTGTTACAAGTTATCAAGAGAATTGTGCCACCAATGAGTAACGAAATCATTACTCTTGTAAAGGATACTTCTCTTGCAAGAATTATTGCAGTATATGAAATTATTTGGACTGCACAGGTATATATCAAGACTGATGGTCTGATTTGGCCTCTATTCTATACAGGTGCTTTCTACTTGATTTTCTCAGGACTACTTACAATTCTCTTTAACTTTATTGAGAAAAAACTAAGTTACTTCAGGAGTTAACTATGGCTATATTAGAAGTAAAAAATTTAAGAAAAAGTTTTGGTAAAACAGAGGTTCTAAAAGGTATTGACTTTTCACTTGAAAAGGGTGAAGTGCTTTCTATTATCGGTTCATCAGGTAGTGGTAAGACAACTTTGTTAAGATGCCTTAACTTCCTAGAAACTGCTGAGAATGGTACTATTTCTGTAAATGGTAAAGAAATTTTTGACGGTTCAAAGAACAAGAAATATAAGGAAGATGAAATCAGAAAGAACAGACTGCACTTTGGTCTTGTATTCCAAAACTTCAACCTATTTCCACAGTACAATGTTCTAAAGAATGTTACTCTTGCACCATCACTAATGAAGATTGACACTCCGGAAAACATTGAAAAGCGTGGTAGAGAATTAATTGAAACAGTTGGACTAACAGATAGAATTGAGCATTATCCTTGTCAGCTTTCCGGTGGACAACAACAGAGAGTTGCAATTGCCAGAGCATTGGCAATGAATCCTGATATTCTTTGCTTTGATGAACCAACATCAGCACTAGACCCTGAACTTACCGGTGAAGTGCTAAAGGTTATTCAAGGTCTTAAAAGTACAGACAACACAATGATTGTTGTTACTCACGAAATGAGCTTTGCAAAGAATATTTCCGATAAGGTTATCTTTATGGCTGATGGTGTTATTGAGGAATTCGGTACACCTGAAGAAGTATTTGATAATCCTAAATCAGAGAAAACTAAAGCATTCCTTAATAAATCCCTTGAGGGTATTTAAATCTTAGTTTTTTAATAAAACATAAAATTACACCCACCGTTTTGGTGGGTGTTTTTGCGTTTGTTTTTTTATTCTTATTGTGCGTAAAGGCTAGTTAAATAAATTTAGTTTTTTCAATTCTGTTTGAGCGTAAAGGCTAGTTAAATAAATTTGGGTTTGTGGGGCTAGAACTTGCCTTGTTATGTGGTAGATATTTAGAATTAGTAGAAACCATCCAGCCTTCCTTGTG
>NZ_JBBMEY010000085.1:0-2646 GCF_040096285.1 Ruminococcoides intestinihominis
TTGATACGCTTCTGAAAAAACTGCTTTTTCACATCTGAACCAAACAGCATACCGTAACCTAATTCGCTGATACGCCCAAGTCCCACACGGAAATTGAAGTTATCTCTGATACCGTCCGAGAAATACTTTGCGTCTGGACGCTGGCAGGCAACGATAAGGAAATAACCTGCTTGTCGCCCTAACATAACGATTTTCTTTAGCTGGCTAAGTAAGCTCACGCTTTCTTTCGTCCCCAGCATTTCAAAAAACGCCACATATTCATCAAAGATAAGAAAGCAGGGTGGCAGTCCCAGATAGGCGTAGTTTTCGCCTGTCTTATAGTTCGGGTGTCGCTTCATTTCCTCGCTTCGCTGTACCATGCCCTCATAAAAGGCATTGACGCAGTCTATCATTTCTTCTTTGGTATGGTAGACGTTTGGCATGACCGTTCCTAAGTCCGCAAGGTCGCTATTCTTCGGGTCTAATATGTAAAGGACAGCGTTGGTATGCAGTAAGGCTTCAATGAGCGTCAGCAGAAAATAAGTTTTACCGCCACCCGTCCCACCAGCAATCAGAGCGTGGGGGAGTGCGTCATATTCCCAGACAAGATTTTTCATCAATCTAAGACAGCCTTTTTCTGCACGTACTTCATCAATGGTAATGCGATTTGCTATCATATCATAAAGCAGGGTATATTCGATATAGCCGTCATGCAGGGTCTTGTCGGTCAGCTCACAATACAAGCCACTTTCCAATTTATCCTCTAACCGTAAAAGCTGGTCTTGATATTTCCCCAGCGTGATTTCACAGCGGATATGAAGCAGTCCCTTTTCCATTTGATAGTAAATCTTTGGAAACCAGACGATTTTTTCTCTTGATCTGCTTTGCAGGTCAGTAAAAAAACCGCTGTCTTGTACGGTATCGGCTTCATACCACTTATTTTCCAGTATCATTCTTGCCAGCTTTTGACGGTGCAGGAGCTTCTTGAAACTATCGTAACAGAAGCGGTAATACAGAAAAGCGACCAATGCACAAACACCAGTCGCTATCAGTATGGTTATGAAGTTGTAAGGGGAGAGCGTCAAGCCGTTCTCTAACAAGCTGAAATGCTCCCAATCGGTACGCATGAGCTGTTTCGTATTCAGTAGCAAAAGAACCGCTACGAATACAAACAGAAGCGTCCCTATGGAAAAGTGATAGACAAGTTGCTTGTCGCTGGCTCTGATACGGTGTCCTTTGTTACAAATCTTACGCATAAATCAATCACTCCTTTCTGGATATGAAAAAGCAGTCAATCCTAAGACTAACTGCTTTAAACTGTCTTTATTCAAAAATAAATATATCTTCTATCGGAGCTTTTACAGCTCTTGAAATATCTATTGCCAATTTAAGTGACGGATTATATTGTGCTTTTTCTAATCTCATAATAGTTTCACGACGAACACCTACAATGTCAGCGAGTTGTTCTTGTGTTAATTCTTGTGCTACACGATATTTTTTTAAATTACATACAAACTTTGCTTCCATAATTTATTCCCTTTTTTCATAACGATATAATAAATAGTTGCTAAGAAAAAGAACAAGAGCATAGATAAGTGAAACAGAAATCAGCATAAATATTGCACACCACTCAACATTACGGGAAAACATACCTATTGCCATAAGCCAGATAACTACAAATAATAGTTTAAAACCTATCTTGTAGGCTTCTAATTGTGCCTTACGTTTATTTTCTTGAAAAAGCTCATCTTCTAAGATATGAGAAAGTTTACCTTCAAAGAAAAAACTGAAAAAACCAAAAAATATGAAAAAAGCAAAAGGAAATATTTCTCCAAATTTATAGTATGTCCAAAATCCACCAAACCCCAGAAAACCAAACATTCCACAAAATCCCCAGTAAGGAGAAATTGTTCTTGAATATCGTTTTTCCCTGCTGTTTTTTGAAAAGACATTTTTAAAGCAGATAATTACTATATAGATAGCATATAGTGCTATTAAAGCTCCAATTACTAACATAGGAATATCCTTGTAAGAAAATACATATTCCGACATATCCATATTTTTGACCCAGCGTCCATCATTGTATAATAGGGAGTAGATTGTACCAACAATAAGCAATAAAGCACACCCTACCCCCATAAAAATAATTTTTTTAATTTGTTTCTTTGACATATTTATCTCTCCTTTCAAATGAGATGTTTTTGTATCTTTATGAGATAAATATATCACTCCGCATTGTTCGTGTCAATCAAAATTAAGACAAATACATCACTTTTATTTCTTCGGCTGTCCCTGCGGTGTAGGGTTCTGTGGACTGCCTGCGTTCTGGTTGCCTTTATTCTTCAACACAATATCCTCTGCCTTTACATACCAGTCCACATCTGCACCCGTATAGGTTTTTCTTGATACCGTATCGGCTACTGGATTGACAAGCTCCACAACTGCATTGTAAGGAAATTCCCTTAACGGTACTTCTGGCGGTACAGACACGGGGATAATTCCACCGTGCAGACTGCACTTCAAATCATAGATACGCTTTTTAAGCTGGGTACTCGGTGTCCCGTCCTCATTCTGCAAGAACACATCACGTACCGCTGTAAACTTTAATTCTCCAAATGTTTTCTCTTTGTCAATAACAAACCCGTTTGATAATCTCATAAATTCTTC
>NZ_JBBMEY010000086.1:0-2424 GCF_040096285.1 Ruminococcoides intestinihominis
TTGATACGCTTCTGAAAAAACTGCTTTTTCACATCTGAACCAAACAGCATACCGTAACCTAATTCGCTGATACGCCCCAATCCCACACGGAAATTGAAGTTATCTCTGATACCGTCCGAGAAATACTTTGCGTCTGGACGCTGGCAGGCAATGATAAGGAAATAACCTGCTTGTCGTCCTAACATAACGATTTTCTTTAACTGGCTAAGTAAGCCCACGCTTTCTTTCGTCCCCAGCATTTCAAAAAATGCCACATATTCATCAAAGATAAGAAAGCAGGGTGGCAGTTCCAGATAGGCGTAGTTTTCGCCCGTCTTATAGTTCGGGTATCGCTTCATTTCCTCACTTCGCTGTACCATGCCCTCATAAAAGGCATTGACGCAATCTATCATTTCTTCTTTGGTGTGATACACATTCCCCATGACTGTTCCCAAGTCCGCAAGGTCACCGTTCTTCGGGTCTAAGATATAAAGGACAGCGTTGGTATGCAATAAGGCTTCAATGAGCGTCAGCAGAAAATAAGTTTTACCGCCACCAGTCCCACCAGCAATCAGAGCATGAGGAAGTGCGTCATATTCCCAGACAAGATTTTTCATCAGTCTAAGACAGCCGTTCTCTGCCCGTACTTCATCAATGGTAATGCGGTTCGCTATCATATCATAAAGCAGGGTATATTCGATATAGCCGTCATGCAGGGTCTTGTCGGTCAGCTCACAATACAAGCCACTTTCCAATTTATCCTCTAACCGTAAAAGCTGGTCTTGATATTTCCCCAGCGTAATTTCACAGCGGATATGAAGCAGTCCCTTTTCCATTTGATAATAAATCTTTGGAAACCAGACTATTTTTTCCCTTGATCTGCTTTGCAGGTCAGTAAAAAAAATGCTGTCTTGTACGGTATCAGCTTCATACCACTTGTTTTCCAGTATCATTCGTGCCAGCTTTTGACGGTGCAGTAGCTTTTTGAAACTGTCGTAACAGAAGCGGTAATACAGAAAAGCGACCAATGCACAAACACCAGTCGCTATCAGTATGGTTATGAAGTTGTAAAGGGAAAGCGTAAAGCCATTGTCTAATAAGCTGAAATGTTCCCAATCGGCACGCATGAGCTGTTTTATATTCAGTAGCAGGAGAACCGCCACGAATACAAACAGAAGCGTCCCTATGGAAAAATGATAGACAAGGTGCTTGTCGCTGGCTCTGATACGGTGTCCTTTGTTCCAAATCATACGCATAAATCAATCACTCCTTTCTGGGTATGAAAAAAGCAGTCAATCCTAAGACTAACTGCTATGTATGTATAGATATGAAATTGTGAAACTAAGATTGCATTTCAGATATGGATTTGAAACCCCTCATAGCTGAATATACCATTCCCTTGTTTTAATTTCCCTTCATTTGACAAGTTGTGAAAAGCTGTCTCTATCTTGTCAATTATAGTAACTGGAATAGATAAATGATGATGTCCTGGCAAAATTCGACTTATCTTTAAAGATTGAATTTTTCTAACAGACTTCCAAAATTCTTGTGGGTTTGTTGATGTATAAAAAGCATCAAGGCAACCGCTATATATCAAATCGCCGGAATACAGATATTTTCTATCCGCTTCATAGAAACAACAATGTCCGGGAGAATGACCGGGCGTGTGAATAACTACCAACTTTCTGTTCCCTAAGTCAATACAATCTTCATCATGTAAAATCATTTGCGGAACCCCTTGAAAAATCTGATATTTCTCTACCTTAAAATCCGAGGGGAAATCACATGGATTGCACATAATATTGTTTTTTACCACTTGCAAAGGTATAGGGAATTTGACCGATAGCCATTCTTTTTCTGCTTCATGAACTGCAATAGACCGAAAATATTTATGTCCACCGATATGATCCCAATGAACATGAGTAGTGATTACTGTAACGGGCAGTTTCGTCAATCCATCAATAACCTCTCTGATGTTGGAAACACCTAAACCTGTATCAATCAGAATGGCTCTTTTTGTCCCACACAATAGATAACAATGTGTTTCTTCCCAGTGTTTGTATTCGCTGATGACGAATGTATCTTGGTCTATTTGTTCGACGGTAAACCAACTGTCCATATACTATTCTCACTCCCTAAAAATTTTAATTTGTCGCTTTCTTCATACCCATATTATAACAGTTCCGTATATCCTCTACAACGAAAATCTATTCAGCAAGTCTATTTTTTCGGTTGTCCCTGCGGTGTATGGTTCTGTGTATTGCCTGCGTTCTGGTTGCTTTTATTCTTCAATACAATATCCTCTGCCTTTACATACCAGTCCACATCTGCACCCGTATAGGTTTTTCTTGATACCGTATCGGCTACGGGATTGACAAGCTCCACAACTGCATTGTAAGGAAATTCCCTTAACGGTACTTCTGGCGGTACAGACACGGGGATAAT
>NZ_JBBMEY010000087.1:0-2155 GCF_040096285.1 Ruminococcoides intestinihominis
GGGACAATCAAGTGGACTACCGCTTTTTTCTTGGCTTTAAGCTCATGGTTACGGAAGAACAGCTCAATCTGAAGAACATCAAAAAATCGGCGTGGCTGACGTTCACAGAATTTCTCCATGAAGTGAACCACACGCTGATGAGTGATTTTGTTTCCATGCCGAATGATGAAATCAACCGTTACATGAAAATGGAAAAGTTACTGGAAAATAAAATCTCCCGTCGCTTTAAGGTGCGTCGCTTGGAAATCAATGATTTTGGGTATCTCATGGAACATCTTTACGGAAGGGACGGTATCGCTTATGAAGATTATGAGTACCAGCTACCAAAGAAGAACTTGCAGAAAGAAACGCTGATAAAATACTACGACCTTATCCGTCCGACAAGGTGTGTGATTGAGGAAAGCCAGCGGTATTTACGATTGGAACATGAGGACAAGGAAAGCTATGTGTCCTACTTTACTGTCAATGCGATTGTTGGCGAGCTTGATTTTCCGTCAAGTGAAATCTTCTATTTCCAGCAACAGCAATTCACATTCCCCGTTGATACTTCTATGAATGTAGAAATCGTGGAGAACCGAAAGGCTCTTACCACAGTAAGAAATAAGAAAAAGGAATTGAAAGATTTGGATAATCACGCCTATCAAGCAGGAAGTGAAACCAGTTCTAATGTGGTGGACGCATTAGACAGCGTGGACGAGCTGGAAACGGACTTAGACCAGACAAAAGAAAGTATGTATAAGCTCTCTTATGTGGTGCGTGTATCGGCTGATGATTTGGACGAATTAAAACGCCGTTGTGATGAAGTCAAGGATTTTTACGACGACCTCAATGTAAAGCTGGTGCGTCCTGCTGGGGATATGCTGGGGCTTCATTCTGAATTTTTACCAGCCAGCAAGCGATATATCAATGATTATGTGCAGTATGTAAAATCAGATTTTCTAGCAGGGCTTGGTTTTGGTGCGACACAGCAGTTAGGAGAAACTACGGGTATCTATATGGGCTATTCTGTTGATACGGGAAGAAATGTGTACCTGCAACCGTCCCTTGCCAGTCAAGGTGTAAAAGGTACAGTTACCAACGCTTTAGCGTCTGCTTTTGTCGGTTCGCTTGGCGGTGGGAAATCGTTCTGTAACAATCTTCTGGTATATTACGCGGTGCTGTTTGGCGGTCAAGCACTTCTGTTAGACCCTAAAAGTGAGCGTGGCAACTGGAAAGAAACACTTCCAGAAATCGCCCATGAAATCAATATCGTAAACCTAACAAGCGATAAAGGCAATGCAGGACTTCTTGACCCGTTTGTGATTATGAAGAATGTCAAAGACGCTGAAAGTCTGGCAATCGACATTTTAACATTCCTTACGGGTATTTCCTCTAGGGACGGCGAAAAATTTCCTGTGTTACGTAAGGCGGTTCGTTCCGTTACCCAGAGCGACAAACGAGGCTTGCTCCATGTGATAGACGAGCTACGCCGTGAAGATACGCCCATAGCAAGAAATATCGCAGACCATATCGACAGCTTCACGGACTACGACTTTGCACACCTGCTGTTTTCAGACGGTACGGTAGAAAATGCAATCAGTCTGGATAACCAACTCAATATCATTCAAGTAGCGGACTTAGTATTGCCAGATAAGGACACGACCTTTGAGGAATACACGACCATTGAATTATTGTCGGTGTCTATGCTGATTGTGATTAGTACCTTTGCCCTTGATTTTATCCATTCGGACAGAAGCATTTTTAAGATTGTCGATTTGGACGAAGCGTGGGCGTTCTTAAACGTGGCACAAGGCGAAACTTTATCAAATAAGCTGGTTCGTGCTGGACGGGCTATGCAGGCAGGCGTTTATTTTGTTACACAATCTTCTGGGGACGTGTCAAAAGAAAGTCTGAAAAACAATATCGGCTTGAAATTCGCTTTCCGTTCTACTGACATCAACGAGATAAAGCAGACCCTAGAATTTTTCGGTATTGACAAGGACGACGAGAACAACCAGAAACGGCTTCGTGATTTGGAGAACGGACAATGCTTATTGCAGGACTTATACGGGCGTGTCGGTGTAGTACAGATACACCCCGTCTTTGAAGAACTGCTACACGCCTTTGATACCAGACCGCCCGTACAGAGAAATGAGGTGGAGTGATGAAAGAAAGG
>NZ_JBBMEY010000088.1:0-2105 GCF_040096285.1 Ruminococcoides intestinihominis
TGGAAACTTGTACCGACAGACAAGACACCTGCTGGAAAGCGTGATGATATATCGTTGAGGGAAAAAGAAGCACAGATTAAAAAAGACCTTAACGACGGTATCGATACAGCAGGCGGTAAAATGACAGTCTGCCAGCTCTACGACAAGAAGAACAGCCAAAGAAAGAACATCAAGAGGGCTACTGAAAAAGGACGACAGTATCTTATGAACGCTCTGAAAAATGACCCATTGGGTATGAGGGCGATTGATACTGTTAAGCAGTCGGACGCTAAAGAATGGGCTATCAGAATGAGCGAAAAAGGATACGCCTATAAAACGATTGATAACTACAAGCGTTCCTTGAAAGCGTCATTTTACATGGCGATACAAGACGACTGTATCAGAAAGAACCCGTTTGAATTTAAGCTAAGTGATGTTCTGGAAGATGATACGGAGCAGAAAGTTATCCTTACACCAGAGCAGGAAGAACGCCTGCTTGCCTTTATGGAAAAGGATAAGATTTACAGCAAGTATTATGATGAGGTTGTGCTTCTGCTGGAAACGGGACTTCGTATTTCTGAATTTTGCGGACTAACGACGCATATTGATATGCAGAACAGAATACTCAATATAGACCACCAGTTATTGAAAGACAGCGAAATCGGCTACTATATTGAAACGCCAAAGACCAAAAACGGAAAACGAGAACTTCCATTGACAGAACGGGCTTATCAAGCAATCCAAAGAATACTAAAGAACAGAGGAAAGGCACAACCGTTGATTGTAGGTGGTTATAGCAATTTCCTATTCTTGAACCGTGAGGGCTTACCTAAAGTTGCAGGAAACTATGAGGGCATGGTGCGAGGACTAATTAAGAAGTATAACAAGTATCACACGGACAAGTTACCGAACATCACACCACATTCATTCCGACATACTTACTGTACGAATATGGCAAACAGAGGAATGAACCCAAACACCCTGCAATATCTTATGGGACACGCTAACATAACCATGACACTTGGCTATTATGCACACGGTACATTTCAATCTGCAAAAGCAGAACTGGAAAGACTGGCTTGTTAATATCGGAGCTTATATTTACTACTCATTTACTACTTTTGGTTGCATTTTCATGCTGGTAAATGCCAGCTTATGCAAGGTATCTTCCAAAAAGAAAATACCGATAAAGCCCTAAAATACGGGATATATCGGCATTTACCAACTTATGAAAAGATAATCAGAAATTTAGTAAGTTTTTTCAAAGAAAATATATGCTTTTCTACCACTGTCATCAGTAATTTTACAATAATAATTGTATGTATCGGAATTATTAATTTCTCTAAAATCAGAAACACCATAATATTTATTGTAATCTTCAATGTAAAAACATAAAAGACTTGGTTTAGAAGAAGTTCTACTAGATACCATTACATTATCTATCAAAATTGACATTTGCTTTTTAGTAAGGTTAACTGCTTTGATTTTCTATTTAGCATTAGCAGAAACATAATTAATTTTTGCATCTTCATCAACCTTAGGATTTCCTAAATCAGCCCTAAATTCTTTTTCAGACTTCTCATTTAAATGTTGCCATCCACTTTTACTGTTAGTTGTTGTGGTAGTGACCGTAGTTTCTACCTTATTGATATTTCTTGATACTTCATTACTGTTTTCACTTTTACAACCTACAAAAAGTAAAGCTACCGAAACAACTACAATTAAAATTAACTTTTTCATAAAATCACCCTTAATAAACAATGTTATCTATTGCAATAATTATATCATTATATTTGCCAAAAATATATTATCATTTTTGCTAAAATTTACATCCTATTTATAGACACATTGCTGATAGGTCTTTATCGTTACGATAACTGTCCTTTAGCTATCATCATTGTACAAATAACAAAATTTTCTGTCCTATTAATAATACTTTCCATAACCCGAAAGTGTTGCAATATTTTTAAATTTTTTATTTTTATTGTTATATAAATTTGGTTTTTTCAATTTTGTTTCTGCGTTATGATAAATTAGCTTTGCAAATTAGGGTTTGTGGTGCTAGATGTAAAGTGTTGAATTTTAGCAAATAAGGCTCCCTTGTGTAAAGGGAGCTGTCGCTCGTA
>NZ_JBBMEY010000089.1:0-1903 GCF_040096285.1 Ruminococcoides intestinihominis
TTACAATTCCATATTAGTTGAAACTATCAAATAGCACTACAAACCCAAATTTATCTTAACAAACAAAATTGAAAAACAAAAAATTATAATTATTTCACAATATAATCTCTAATTTTGGAATACATCTCTTCGCTGATAACGGCATCAATTAAAAGACCATCTGCAACATATTCTTCGCTATTAAGGATACACTTTTCACGAATTTCAGCAGAAATACCTAACTTATCAAAAGGCAAAAGTGCCTTAACTCTCTTAACTTTAACAGGTAAGTTATCTTCTATTGCGTGTAAAAGTTCATCAATCCCTTTACCTTCTTTTGCAGAAATTCTAACACCTGTTCCTATCTGTGGTACTGTAACACCACCTGAAACAAGGTCACATTTATTCAGTACCGGAATAATCGGTGTATCCTTACAACCTAAACTTTCAAGAAGTTCTCTTGTTACCTTTAGGTGCAAAGATGCTTCTTCGCTGCTAACATCGCAAACATTTAGGATAATGTCAGCCTCTGCTGCCTCTTCCAAAGTTGAACGGAATGCATCAACCAGGTGGTGAGGTAGTCTTCTCACAAGTCCTACTGTATCAATCAGCATTACTGTTACACCGTTAGGTAGCTTTAATGCTCTTGATGTTGGGTCAAGGGTTGCAAAAAGTTTGTTCTCTGCCAGTACACCTGCATCTGTCAGGTAGTTCATAAGGGTACTTTTACCGGCATTTGTATAACCAACAATCGCTACTGTAATAACATTGTCTTTTCTTCTTCTTTTTCTAAGTTGTTCTCTATGGTGTTCAACATCTTTTAGTTGTTCCTTTAGAGTTTCCATTCTTCTTCTAATATGTCTACGGTCAGTTTCAAGCTTAGTTTCACCGGGGCCTCTTGTACCGATACCACCACCAAGTCGGCTCATTACAGTACCCATACCGGTAAGTCTAGGCATCATATACTTTAACTGTGCAAGTTCAACCTGCAATTTACCTTCTTTACTTCTTGCTCTCATTGCAAAAATATCAAGAATAAGCATTGTACGGTCAATTACTCTTACACCGGTTTCTTCTTCAATATTTCTAATTTGAGTTGGAGAAAGTTCGCTGTCAAATATAAGCAAATCAATTTCTTGACTTTCACAAAATTCACTGATTTCAAGGAGTTTACCTTTACCAACATATGTTGCAGTTTCAGGTCTGTCTAGGTTTTGCATAACAGTTGCTACTGTTTCAGCACCGGCAGTCTTTGCCAGTTCAACAAGTTCAAGCAGAGAAGTATCTGCATCATACTCACCTGTATTAATACTAATGAGAACTGCTCTTGTTACCTTTTCTTCATTACTTTTTAGTTCCATAATAACCCACCTTTCCTTAACTAATATGGTTATATAAAAAATATCTAACTTAAATTTCTTTATACACTTTAAATTATGTGTTTATTGTAGTATAATATAATTCAAATATTTTGTAAACTGCTAAATCAGTTTACGCAATTTATTAAAGAGGTCAAAGAAAATGGACAAACAATTTGATGTAGTTATAGTAGGTACAGGTGTTGCAGGACTTTACGGTGCTTTAAAGTACCCTGAAGATGTTTCTGTTCTACTACTTAGTAAAAAGGAACTTACTTTAAGCAACAGTAGTTTTGCACAAGGTGGTGTTGCGGCTGTTCTTGACAAAAACCACGACAACTATAAATTACATATAGCAGATACTTTAATCGCAGGTAAATATAAGAACAACCTTTCTGCAGTTGAAAAGCTGGTAACTGAAGGTCCTGATGATGTTCTAAAGTTAAAGGAACTTGGTGTTGACTTTGATAGAGATAAAGAAGGCAACTTACTTGCAACTTTAGAGGGTGGTCATTGTCGTAATCGTATTGTACACCATAAAGACTCAACAGGTAAGGAAATTGTAG
>NZ_JBBMEY010000090.1:0-1845 GCF_040096285.1 Ruminococcoides intestinihominis
GCCAAAGTTGCGTAATCTGCAAACAACAAAATGGACACAATTTAAACTTCTAAATGAAGGAACAGAAGATTTTCCTAAAAAGGTTAAGAGAAAGTATTATTATCGTGGTACATTTGAAAAGTGTGTTAAACTAAAGAAAATAACATCATCTTCTTTAGCTAATGTTGGAAAGTATGATTTTAAAGATTGTACAAGGCTAGAGAGTATCACTCTTGGCAAAAATCTAAAATCAATAGGAGATAGTGCATTTAATAACAACAGAAAGTTAAAGTCAGTAAACATAAAGTCAACAAAGTTGAGTAAAGTAGGAAAATCAGCATTTTCTAAAATTTATTCAAAAGCAAAGTTTACTGTGCCAAAGAGTAAACTAAAGAAATACAAAAAGCTAATTAAAAGTAATGGAAAAGCTCCAAAAAATGTAAAATTAATAGCTAAATAAACATAGCCTCCTATAGTTATACTGTAGGAGGCTTTATGATTTAGATTTTAAGTATTATAATTACTAAATTACTATACAGTATTGACAAAAATTACAATATAAATTATAATTTTATATATAAGATAGTGTATTTATAAAATAGTTTTTGCTACTTAGAAGGTGATTTTATGAAAAAATTATTTAGCTTATTTTTAGTATTTATGTTATTGGTTACTGTTGTTCCGTTTAATGCATTAGCTGATACTGATAGTGCAGGCATAACAGTTGGTTATGACTTAGGTAAGAATTTTCAAATTACTTATGATAAAACTTCAAAGACATTAACAGTTCAAGGTAAAGGATGTTTTGGCAAGTTAGGTTTTTCAGAATTTGACTATTATTATGGTGGTAATCCAATGTGTTGGGATTGGAAAGAGGATTGCTTTCCACCATTATATCACGTAGAAAATATTGTAATAGGTGAAGGAATAACTGCTATTGGTGACTATATGTTTATTAATTTCTATAAAGCGAAAAAAATTACTTTACCTAAAAGCCTGAAAAGAATCGGCAAAGCCTCATTTTTGAATTGTTTACATTTACAAAAAATCATTGGTGGACAGAATGTTACCCAAATTGACGGTGGAGCTTTTTTATCTTGTTCAGATATTAAGAATATTTCTTTCCCAAATCTTGTGAAAATTGATAATTCAAGGGTTCATGTATTTTCCACTATGGATGAAATAGACATGGATGATGGTTATTATTGGAAATTAGACAAAAGCTTTAGTGTAGGACCATTTGTGCATTGTAGAAATCTTGAAAGTATTTATATTCCAAAGGTAAAAAAACTTGCTGATAGAACATTCTTTGATTGTCCAAAGCTAAAGACAATTAACAAGAATAATAATTTGAATAATATTATAGATATGGGTGTATCTGTGTTTTATAATTGCAAAAGCCTAAAGAATATTTCTTTGCCCAAAATAAAGGCAGTAAAAAGCAGTGCATTGATAAAAAAAGGTGATATTGGTGGAATTATACTTCCTAGTGGTGACTTGCATTGCGAAGGGGCTTTTGAAAATTGTTCATCATTAGAAAAAATTAATATTCCAAATGTAGAAGTCATTGGTAATAACTCATTTTACAATTGTAAAAACTTAAAAAGTATAAATAAGAATAACAGCCTTTCTAAACTGACTTATCTAGGTTTAGGTGTATTTGCAAAATGTGAAAAGTTAGAGAAGATTTCTTTGCCAAAGGTACAGCAACTAAAAATGACAAAGTATAAAGCAAGTGATTTAGGGTACTATAATGAACAACCAACTGACTTTTACTATGAGGGTATTGGTGATTTGCGTTCCTGTGACAGAGTTTATGGTACATTTGAAGGTTGTACAAGGTTAAAGAGCATTTCAGCTCCTAAT
>NZ_JBBMEY010000091.1:0-1625 GCF_040096285.1 Ruminococcoides intestinihominis
CATCAATGATGTCCCCTACACCTGTGAGTCATAGTTATATATAATTTAAAATGCATATTCTCACTATAAATTTTCTTTATAGCTGATTGAATTTAAAATAAATTCATCTTTACCCACAATTAAAATTAAAAAGACAAACCCAAATTTATAGAAATAATTATCAAATCACACAATAGAATTTATAAAAGAAAAAAGTGGCAGAATGTTCTACCACTTTAAAATACACTTATTAAACTAGAAATATACTTATTCAATTAGAAAATATAACTGTTGCTAGATACAATAAAAGTCACCTTTATTTGTATCATTCATTTCTATTAAATCTTCAATAGTGAACTTATCCACATAATTAGTAACCACAGTATAAAGACCTTTCCAGAAAGGTAAAGTCTGGCACATTGAAGCAAGTTCACAAGTATTTTCTTCTGTTTCAAGGCAAGGAATCGGAGCTAAAGAACCCTCAATAAATCTTAGCACATCACCAACAACAATATTACTTGCCGGTCTGGATAGCTTATAACCACCGGAATGACCTCTAAGACTGTTTAAGAAACCACCTTTATTCAGCATACCAACAATGGTTTCCATATATTTAATAGAAATTTTCTGTCTTTCGGAAATGCTTTTAATTGAAATATAACCATCCTTTGCGTTAATAGCAAGGTCAATTAAAATTCTCAATGCATATCTACCTTTGGTGGAAACTTTCATTTTCTTCTCTCCTTTCCCTACTTTTTCTATAGGAATAGTTATATTTTAACAGAGAGATAAGAAAAAATCAAGCCTTCTTTATCTTATTATCAACAATTACTACATTGTCACCAACATTAATATCCATTTGATAAAGATACATATCCCCTTGCTTAATGACTTTTTTGTTGTTGTCTTCATCAAGCAGTATCACTTCATCCATTGGCACTTGACCATCAGGCAAACCCTCACAACCAAAGTCAGGTTCAATAATATCAAGAACTTTGTAAATCATTACTTCACCAATTTAATAATCTTCTCAATATCTTCTTTTGGTCTGTAACCAACTACAGAATCAATGATTTCACCATTTTTAATAACAACAATGGTTGGAATACTTACAATCTTGAAAGCATTTGAAAGTTCAGGTTCTTCATCAACATTGACTTTACAAACCTTTACATCAGGATAATCCTTTGCAACTTCTTCAACTACAGGTGCCATCATCTTGCAAGGACCACACCAAGTTGCCCAAAAGTCAATTACTACTACCTTTTCAGTTTCCATAACCTCATTATGGTAGCTATCTTTAGTTAAATTAATAATACTCATATTTTTCACCTTATTTTTCTTTATAGTATAGCATACAGTGACAGTAGCCCTCAAAGTTAGGGTCGGCAATTTGTTCTCTAAACTCCTTGCACATACACTTGTAGTCCTCTGTTTTTTCTCTTCTACAAGGGCAATAGCCATCCTTTTCTTTAAGACCTTGTTTTACTGCCTCTACTATTTCTTTATTTTCATTATATCTTATTTTCATTTTCGTAACCTAAAAATTTTAATTTTGAATATATGATTTTATTGTGCATCTCAATACAATTGCAAGCAAACTTTTTCGGACGAACACTTAAGTGAACATCAAAGAAAACAGATCG
>NZ_JBBMEY010000092.1:0-1491 GCF_040096285.1 Ruminococcoides intestinihominis
AGATGGACTCGCGTCCGATTAGCCAGTTGGCGGGGTAACGGCCCACCAAAGCGACGATCGGTAGCCGGACTGAGAGGTTGAACGGCCACATTGGGACTGAGACACGGCCCAGACTCCTACGGGAGGCAGCAGTGGGGGATATTGCGCAATGGGGGAAACCCTGACGCAGCAACGCCGCGTGAAGGATGAAGGTTTTCGGATTGTAAACTTCTTTTATTTAGGACGAAGAATGACGGTACTAAATGAATAAGCTCCGGCTAACTACGTGCCAGCAGCCGCGGTAATACGTAGGGAGCAAGCGTTATCCGGATTTACTGGGTGTAAAGGGTGCGTAGGCGGCTTGGTAAGTCAGATGTGAAATGTATGGGCTCAACCCATGCACTGCATTTGAAACTATTGAGCTTGAGTGAAGTAGAGGTAGGCGGAATTCCCTGTGTAGCGGTGAAATGCGTAGAGATAGGGAGGAACACCAGTGGCGAAGGCGGCCTACTGGGCTTTAACTGACGCTGAGGCACGAAAGCGTGGGTAGCAAACAGGATTAGATACCCTGGTAGTCCACGCTGTAAACGATGATTACTAGGTGTGGGGGGTCTGACCCCTTCCGTGCCGGAGTTAACACAATAAGTAATCCACCTGGGGAGTACGACCGCAAGGTTGAAACTCAAAGGAATTGACGGGGGCCCGCACAAGCAGTGGAGTATGTGGTTTAATTCGAAGCAACGCGAAGAACCTTACCAGGTCTTGACATCGAGTGACGAATCTAGAGATAGATTTTTCCTTCGGGACACAAAGACAGGTGGTGCATGGTTGTCGTCAGCTCGTGTCGTGAGATGTTGGGTTAAGTCCCGCAACGAGCGCAACCCTTGCTATTAGTTGCTACGCAAGAGCACTCTAATAGGACTGCCGTTGACAAAACGGAGGAAGGTGGGGACGACGTCAAATCATCATGCCCCTTATGACCTGGGCTACACACGTACTACAATGGATGTAAACAGAGGGAAGCAAAATAGCGATATGGAGCAAACCCCTAAAAGCATTCTCAGTTCAGATTGCAGGCTGCAACTCGCCTGTATGAAGTTGGAATTGCTAGTAATCGCGGATCAGCATGCCGCGGTGAATACGTTCCCGGGCCTTGTACACACCGCCCGTCACACCATGGGAGCCGGTAATACCCGAAGCCAGTAGTTTAACCTTAGGGAGAGCGCTGTCGAAGGTAGGATTGGCGACTGGGGTGAAGTCGTAACAAGGTAGCCGTATCGGAAGGTGCGGCTGGATCACCTCCTTTCTATGGAGAAATGAGTTAGAAAGTAACTCATATCCAAGGTCAGAATGGATTTCAAGTTTGTTGTTTAATTTTCAGGGTCCGACCCTAAAGAGATATGGGGGTATAGCTCAGCTGGGAGAGCACCTGCTTTGCAAGCAGGGGGTCAGCGGTTCGATCCCGCTTATCTCCACCAAAGGCTTGAGTAAGAAAGAAATCACCAAGCCAGA
>NZ_JBBMEY010000093.1:0-1471 GCF_040096285.1 Ruminococcoides intestinihominis
CATCTGTACCAACACCTACAACTACATCATCTTCAACAACTGCAACAACTGCAACAACTGCAACAACAGCAACAACTGCAACAACTGCAACTACTGCAACAACTGCAACTACTGCAACAACTGCAACAAAGCCTGTTGAAAAGGTAAAGGTTAGATACAACCTAACTAATGTTGTTTCTTCAAATAAGGTTGAAGAAATTGAAAAGAATGATGTTTATACAACAGTACTATCTCCTGTTAAGGGTTATGAAATCTCTTCAGTAATCATGGTAGTAAACGGTAGTGTTGTTCCTGTAAATAAGAATGCTGATGGTACATACCTAGTAACAGTACCAGCAACAGGTGACATTACAATTTCTGCTTATGCAAACGAAATCGTAATTCCACCAACAACATCATCAACAACAGAAACAACTGCTACAACAGCAACAAGTGCTACAACTGCTTCAAGCGCAACTAAGCCTCCTGTTAAGACATTTAAGGTAACAAACAACCTAACTAATGTTACAACAAACAATAGTGCAACAACTATTGAAGAAGGCAAGGTTTATACTGCACTTCTATCCCCTATTAAGGGTTACGAAATCTCAACAGTAGTTCTAATCGTTAATAACGAAGTTGTTCCTGTAAGTAAGAATGCTGACGGTACATATCTAATCAGTGTACCTGCAACAGGTGACATTACAATTTCTGCTTACGCAAATGTAATTCCACCAGAACCTACAACAACATCTTCATCAACAACAAGTACTACTTCAACAACAAGTACAACAACAGTTCCACCAAGAACTACATTCAAGGTAACAAACAACCTAACTAATGTTGTTACAAATAATAACGCTACAACTGTTAACAAGAACGAAGTTTATACTGCAGTTCTTTCACCTGTTAAGGGTTATGAAATCTCAACAGTAGTTCTAGTTTCAAATGGTGAAATTGTTCCTGTAAATAAGAACACAGATGGTACATATCTAATCAGTGTTGTTGCTTCAGGTGATATTACAATTTCTGCTTATGCAAGTCTAATTCCACCAGAACCTACAACAACATCTTCAACAACATCAACAACAACTTCTTCAACAACAGGTACAACCGGTACAACTGCTCCAAAGACATATGCAGTTAATGCAATGCTAACTAACGCAGTTTCAACTAATAATGCTAAGACAGTTGAAGAAGGCTCAATGTATAGTGCAATCATTGCTCCTGTTGAAGGCTATGATATGGTAACATTCGTTGCTACAATGAACGGTCAGCAGATTGAACCTGTTAAGAGTGGTAATGCTTATATCATCACTGCTAAGGTAACAGGTGATATTAACATTGTTGCTTATGCTGAAAAGAAGCCTGAACAAACAACTGCTACAACAGCAACAACAGCAACAACAGCAACAACTGCTACAACTGCAACAACAGCAACAACTGCAACAACTGCAACAACTGCAACAACTGCAACAACTGCAACAACTGC
>NZ_JBBMEY010000094.1:0-1092 GCF_040096285.1 Ruminococcoides intestinihominis
CCGATCTACTGCAACAACAGCAACAACTGCAACAACTGCAACAACTGCAACAACTGCAACAACTGCAACAACTGCAACTACTTCTCCGGTTCCAACTTCTGAAACAACTCCATCAACAAAGCCGGGTCAGGTTATCGAAATTAATAAGATGACTATTGATAAGGCTACTGTTACAGTTAATGAAGGTCAGAAGTTCAACATCGTTGCAAGTATCTGGCCTGGTTATACAACTGAAAAGACAGTTACATGGTCAGTAAATAACTCAAGAGTTGGTGTTGTTTCTCAGACAACTAATACAGTAAACGGACTATATGACAATGAAGGTAAGCTATACTGTACAGAAACTGCTACATTTACTGCTAAGGCTAGTGGTCAGACAATCATCAAGGCTGTTTCAAACACAGGTATGGTTGTTAAGTGTATAGTTAATGTTAAGAAGGTTGCTACTTCAATCTCTGTTAACAAGAGAAGCGTTACACTAAATGCCGGTAAGGCAACAACTGTTAAGGCTACTGTAGGTCCTAGAAGCATCCCATCACAGTATAAGGGTGTAAAATGGACAACATCTAACAAGAAGATTGCTACAGTTAACTCTAAGGGCGTTATCAAGGCTGTTGCAAAGGGTATATGTTATGTAACTGCTACAAGCAAGGATAACACAAACCTAAGCAAGAGAATTAAGGTAACAGTTAAGCAACCTGTAACAAGAGTTAAGTTCAACAAGTCATTTGTTAAACTAACAAAGAAGGGTAAATCAGCTACTCTAAAGGCTACTGCTTATCCATCAAATGCTAATGTTAAGAAGCTAACAATTAAGTCTGAAAATACTAAGATTGTTAAGGTTTCTAAGTCAAGAATCAATTCCGGTGCAACATTCAAGGTAACTGCAGTTAAGAAGGGTACAGCTTATGTTCGTGCTACTGCAACTGACGGTTCTAAGAAGTACGCTAGAATTAGAATTACTGTTAAGAAATAATAGTTTTCTAAATACTACAACCCCCTATTTTAGGGGGTTGTTTTTTTGTATAACGAAAACCCCCGATTGTATCGGGGGTTCAAAAAAGCTTTAGCGATGAGTATAAAAAACAAACT
>NZ_JBBMEY010000095.1:0-966 GCF_040096285.1 Ruminococcoides intestinihominis
CGGAATAGTTAACTTACCACTTAATGAAGCACAATTATTAAATGCATTTGTACCTATTGATGTTACATTTCCTAAATCTAATGTTTTGATACCAGTTGCATTTTGGAAAGAATAATTACCGATAGTTGTACCCTCTTCATTACCTTTAATAGTAACTGATGTGATTTTGTTATCTTCTGCAAAAGCATAATCACCGATAGTTTTTACTGATGATGGAATTACTAATTCATTTGATAATGAAGTACATTTATAGAATGCATAGTTACCGATTGTTTCCACTGAATTTGGAATTGTAATTTCTGTTAAAGCAGTACAACCATTAAATGCATAATTATCGATTGTAGTGATTTTGTCAGTTAGTTTTACACTCTTAAGTGCAGTACAACCACTAAATACAGATTTACCGATTTTAGAAACACTTTCTCCAATAGTAATTGAAGTGATTTTCTTGTTATTCTTAAATGCTGATTGGCTGATTTCTTCAACTGTACTTGGGATAGTTACATCAGTAGCTTCACCTGTATATTGAAGCAGTACACCATCTGAAACAACAAATTCATCATTTGAACTCATTAAAATTCTACCATTGTTAATATATGGTGTAAATCTATCTACATATTCACTGTAAGAAACTGTTGGTACATAGACAGTTTCTAGGTTGTTCATATATTCAAAAGTATCTGCACATGGAGTTGTTGGTACTTTTTCACTATTAAAAGTAATCTTCTTTACACTAGTCATATTATAAAATGGATTATAATAATAACCATTTGATGTACCTAGTTGAGTTAAACCTTTACCCAATTCAATTTCTGTTACAGCTGAACAATTTTCAAAAGCACAATTTTCTATTGCTTTTATATTATCAGGAATAGTTATTTTCTTTAAAGATGTGCAATTAGCAAATGATTCATAGCCTATCACTTCTAAGTTTTTAGAAAATTCTATCTCATTAATATTTTTGCA
>NZ_JBBMEY010000096.1:0-868 GCF_040096285.1 Ruminococcoides intestinihominis
AAGCTAGAAATTCTTTATTCAGTTTTGAAGGTGCAGAGCACAATATGCGCCATTAGCTCAGTTGGTAGAGCACCTGACTCTTAATCAGGGTGTCCCGGGTTCGAACCCCTGATGGCGCACCAAAGAGAAGGTTGGAGCTGGGCAACCGGCTCTAGCCGAAGAGAATTGGCCCGTTGGTCAAGCGGTTAAGACTCCGCCCTCTCACGGCGGCAACGCGAGTTCGATTCTCGCACGGGTCACCAAGACCCGGAAAAGTGAATAGAAGTAGATAAATAGTTGGTGTTGATGACGCTGAGGGTCCACCTGTTCCCATCCCGAACACAGAAGTTAAGCTCAGTAGTGCCGAAGATAGTTGGCTGGAAGCGGCCTGTGAAAATAGGAAGACGCCAACATTTATATATTCCTCCATAGCTCAGTCGGTAGAGCGCATGACTGTTAATCATGATGTCACTGGTTCGAGCCCAGTTGGGGGAGCCAAAGAAAACGAGTAACCATTTGGTTGCTCGTTTTTTTCGTTTGTTTCCTCTATATATATCAGTGGGCTGGTCGGCGAGCGTAAAGAAAACAGTCCGGTGGACTGTTTTTAGCGAGGGGATTTGATGAGTTACTTTAATTCTGATGTGTAACTTTCAAGCGTGGTAGGAAACTTCCTCTAAGCTAAAGTAAGTTGGGGAAATAAATATTATTTAGTTATATTAGTTTAATAGTCTTATGTGTTAGAGTAGCAATAGCTACTCTGTTTTTGTTTATCCCATAGAATCCAACTTGGCTGGTCTGCGATTTTTTTAATTTGCATAGTTTTGTTTTCTATCAATCATTTATCTAACTTAATACTATTCATTATTTTTGGTTGCTTACTTTTTGCGAG
>NZ_JBBMEY010000097.1:0-860 GCF_040096285.1 Ruminococcoides intestinihominis
TCTGTCTGGATGTAATATGTAACTGTTACTTCATCTCCAACCTTAACATCCTTACCATTGAATGTTGTCTTTGATGGACGAGGAGCAGTTGTAGCTGTTGTAGCTGTTGTTGCTGTTGTAGCTGTTGTTGCTGTTGTAGCAGTTGTTGCAGTTGTAGCAGTTGTTGCTGTTGTAGCAGTTGTAGCAGTTGTTGCTGTTGTAGCAGTTGTAGGTGTTGGTACAGATGTTTCCTCTTCCCAAACGAATGGATTTTCAATCTTACCAAAGTTTACATAGTTAGTACCATCAACTGCACTTAGAACCTCAAATACAGCGTTAGCATAGTAGTCATAGTTTGCTTCATTAATCTTGAATGTAGCACTAATGAACTTACCCTTTGTTTTAAAGTCATATGGATTTAGTGGTGATACACCGGTAAATACAATCTTGCCTGCTGGAGCAGTGTTGCACATTAGACCTGGTAAATCTTCTCTAATATAGAATGACTTAAGTTCGATACCGGTAGTATCGCTAGTTGACTTGTTACCATAGTAGAAATAACCCTGGAAGTCTTCACAAAGTTTTTCTGTCTGGATGTAATATGTAACTGTTACTTCATCTCCAACCTTAACATCCTTACCATTGAATGTTGTCTTTGATGGTTGAGGAGCAGTTGTTGCTGTTGTAGCAGTTGTAGCTGTTGTAGCAGTTGTTGCTGTTGTAGCAGTTGTTGCTGTTGTAGCTGTTGTTGCTGTTGTAGCTGTTGTAGCTGTTGTAGCTGTTGTAGCTGTTGTTGCAGTTGTAGCTGTTGTTGGTTCTTCCTCTGCAATAACTTCATCTCTTAGAGAAGTATCTGGATCTTTAATTACACCGTAGTCGAT
>NZ_JBBMEY010000098.1:0-854 GCF_040096285.1 Ruminococcoides intestinihominis
ACACTGTCCGGAATAGTTAACTTACCACTTAATGAAGCACAATTATTAAATGCATTTGTACCTATTGATGTTACATTGCCTAAATCTAGAGTTTTTACACTGGTATTATTTTGGAAAGAATAATTACCGATGGTTGTACCATCTTCATTACCTTTAATAATAATTGAAGTGATTTTGTTATCTTCTGCAAAAGCATAATCACCGATAGTTTTTACTGATGATGGAATTACTAATTCATCAACTAATGAAGTACATTTATAGAAAGCATAGTTACCGATTGTTTCTACTGAAATTGGAATTGTAATTTCTGTTAAAGCAGTACAACAACTAAAAGCATAATCACCGATAGTAGTGATTTTGTCAGTTAAATTAATACTCTTTAATGATGTACAATTACTAAATGCATTTAGTCCTAAATAAGTTAAGTTATCATTAAGTACAACATCAGTTAGATTTTTACAACCTAAAAATGCTCTAGAAGATACCTTTTCTACATCCTTTAAGAAAGTAACTTCAGTAACAACTTTATTATTTTGGAAGGCTGATGGTCCAATCTCTGTGATGCCACTAGGAATTGTTACTTCTGAATTATCACCTTGATATGAAAGAAGTACATTGTCTTTAACTACAAATTCATCATTATTATTTAATAATACAAAACTTGCATTATTGATATATGGTGAAAATTTAGCTACATAATCACTATAACCATCAACAGGAACATAGACAGTTTCTAGGTTGTTCATATATTCAAAAGTATCTGCACATGGAGTGGTTGGTACTTTTTCAGTATTAAATGTAATCTTCTTTACACTAGTCATATTATAAAATGGATTATAGTAATAACCATTTGA
>NZ_JBBMEY010000099.1:0-666 GCF_040096285.1 Ruminococcoides intestinihominis
GCTCGTAACAGAGGTAGTACAGAACTTGGTGGAGAAAACTTTAGTGGTAATGACTGGGATAGAACAGATAGACAGAGGAAGGTTATTAAAGCCTTAATTGATGAATTCAAGGGTGCATCCTTTACAAGTTTAGTTTCAGCAGTACAGAAAGTCGGTCCTATGGTTCAAACCAACTTTAAGTCAAATGAAATCACTTCTCTGTTTACATGTGCATTCAAAATTATGAAGTACCCAATGTATCAGTTTAATGTGCCAATCGGTGAAGAAAGTGACCAAAACAAACTTTGGTTCTATAATACATACTATCCAAATGGACAGAAATATGATGTTGTAGAAATTAACGATTGGGAGAAAACAAGAAGTAAAGTTGCCAACTTTGTATTTAATAAAGTAACTGACAAAAAGAGTAAGTTAACATATTAATTAAATACTACTAAAGTAGATAAAATGCCGATTTTACCTGTATTTTACAGTATTCTTCAATACAAATAAAAAATCAGGTGAAAACTATGTGAATATTGTCCAAAATTGCATTATAATTCTTTAAAAGAATTATATATTAAAGAACCTCTTGTATAATCTATTAGATAAAATATATTTAGAAAGGGGCAATATAGTGGCAGCATATCGTGGTACTCGTGGAGTTGAACCTCCAAAACCTAAAAA
>NZ_JBBMEY010000100.1:0-632 GCF_040096285.1 Ruminococcoides intestinihominis
TCACTTCACACCGATTAGCAATGTAAATATCCCCCTCTTTTTTACTTTTTTTATATCAAATTATTGACAAAGTCCCACCTTTTATAAATCGACTGAAGGAGGGATAAAACTATAAATTAGATGAATTATTCGGTTACTATCTAATTAACCTATATTACATAAACAACTCTACAAACCCAAATTTGTACTACATATTAATATTTAAGAACAAAATCAAAACTTTAAAAATCACAAATCACCGGTTGCAAAGGTATTATAACCTTCATAGTAATAACTATGGTCGATGCCTTTCATATATAATTCACGGTTATTGATTTCATTTGTTAGTGCATTTTTTAGTACATACTTAATCTCAATATCTTTGATTGGACTACGCTCCATTGCAAGTAAGTAATCTTCTTTATCTACCCTACTCCAATCAACAACCATACCGATTTCATTTTTTAGAATATGGTCTAGCCATATTCTTGTACTTCTGCCGTTACCTTCTCTGAAAGGATGGGCAATATTCATTTCTACATATTTTTCTATTATTTCATCAAAAGTTGATTGGGGCATCTTATCAATATTTTCTAAGGCAGTCTTTAGATACATTACAGGTGCAAAACGAAAATTTCCTTTGGCAATATTTA
>NZ_JBBMEY010000101.1:0-518 GCF_040096285.1 Ruminococcoides intestinihominis
AATTTAGAAATAACAGGAATAAATCAAGTATGGACAACTGATATTACTTACATTAAAACAATAGATGAAGGTAATTATTATTTGATTACATATATGGATGCTTATTCTAGGAAAATCGTAGCTTGGAATCTTGAAGAACATCAAACATCTAATGAAATGATAGAAACATTGAAAAAAGCAGTTGATGAAAGAAATCCTGAACCGGGACTGATTATACATTCAGATAAAGGCTCCCAAATGCGTTCAGAAAGTTACAGAGAGTTTATTAGTAGCCATAATTTTGCTTATAGTTATACATCACTAAATCATTCATGTGATGAAAATGCAGCTCAGGAGTCTTTTCATGCTTCATTAAAAAAGGAATGTATTTATCAGCATAAGATTAGAAACTACTTGCAAGCATATTCCCTTATTTACAACTATATTGAGAATTTTTACAATACTAAAAGAATTCATTCATCTATTAATTATCTTTCACCTTGTGATTTTGAGAAGTCACTTCACACCGATTAGCAATG
>NZ_JBBMEY010000102.1:0-512 GCF_040096285.1 Ruminococcoides intestinihominis
TGCAAGCAGGGGGTCAGCGGTTCGATCCCGCTTATCTCCACCAAAGGCTTGAGTAAGAAAGAAATCACCAAGCCAGAGAATATGGGCTTATAGCTCAGCTGGTTAGAGCGTCCGCCTGATAAGCGGGAGGTCGGTGGTTCGAGTCCACTTAAGCCCACCATTGAAACCTAACGGTTTCAAGAAATGCACCTTGAAAACTGAATAAAGAAAAGATAGCGAGATAGTTTATTACAAACAGGAAAATAAAACTCAAGTATTTATTTAAACTAACAGGTAATAAAACTACAATTAAGCTGAAAAGGGTAAATAGGAAGAAAAGCCTATTTATCTGCGAGTAGAGTAAATTAATTTACTTAAACGAAAGAACCAAAAAGATATCTCAATGGTCAAGCTATAAAGAGCACAAGGGGAATGCCTTGGCACTAGGAGCCGAAGAAGGACGTGACTAACTGCGATAAGCTACGGGGAGTTGTAAGTAAACATTGATCCGTAGATATCCGAATGGAGCAATC
>NZ_JBBMEY010000103.1:0-503 GCF_040096285.1 Ruminococcoides intestinihominis
TTTTCTGTTTCTTCAGGGTTTAGGAAGTAACAACCTCTGTACTGGAATTCCTTCTTAACCTTTTCGTAAATATCCTTTACAACGATTACTGACTGTTCTGATGCACAAATCATACCGTTATCAAATGTCTTTGAGTGGATGATTGAAGATACAGCTAGTAGGATATCTGCTGAGCTATCAATGATAGCAGGAGTATTACCTGCACCAACACCTAGAGCTGGCTTACCACTTGAATAAGCAGCCTTAACCATACCAGGACCACCTGTTGCTAGGATAATGTCTGATTCTTTCATTAGTAGGTTTGTCATATCTAGAGATGGAATATCAATCCAACCGATGATATTTTCAGGAGCACCTGCCTTAACAGCTGCATCTAGAACAACCTTTGCTGCTGCGATTGTGCTTTTCTTTGCTCTTGGGTGAGGAGAAATGATGATACCATTTCTTGTCTTTAGAGAGATAAGTGTCTTAAAGATTGCTGTTGATGTTGGGTTTGTTGTTGG
>NZ_JBBMEY010000104.1:0-1825 GCF_040096285.1 Ruminococcoides intestinihominis
CATCTTATTTAGAGAACACAATCTACCATGACAATCCCTCTGTTTTGCATTTGCAAAACATCTCCCTTTACACAAGGGAGACTGGCGAATATGTACAAATTTAGGGTAACTACATAGGATAAAATTACAACAAACTTTTGGCTTACAGTCGTAGGGCTTCACTACAAAAGTTTTTTACAAAAAACTTTTGCATAAGTTCACATTAGCAAATCAAACTTCGCCTATGGCTCGTTTTCTTTGATGTTCACTTAATTGTTCGCCTGTAATGAAAGTGTGATACCTATGGGATTATTGTCCTGTTTACAGGCTATAAATTTATAATAACTACATAGGGCAAAATACCTATATAAAGGTTAGTTTGTAACGGGACATCAATGATGTCCCCTACACCTGTAACTCATAATTTTTCTTATATTTTATAGTTAGAAATAAAGGAAAGTTTCAGCTAATATGGAATTGTAAATGAATTTACAATTCCAATCACTCCTTCCGTCTTTGCATACGCAAAGCCACCTCCCTCAGCGAGGGAGGCAACAAGGTCTGTACAATTTTTTAATTATGTACAAACTTGTAAATTTGTACATATTACGCTTGGCTCCTTAGATTGTCAAACCAAGTGCAACACTTTGATAAAAATAGTCAATAGGAGAAAGAAGGTCTAAACATTTTCTAGGTCTATTATTGATTTTATCAAGAACTGCATCAAGTTGTACTCTTGTAATCTTTCTGAAATCAGTACCTCTTGGAAAGAAAAATCTTAATAAACCATTGATATTTTCATTTGAACCTCTTTGCCAAGGTGCATGAACATCTGCAAAGTATATTTCCAAATCTAAATCTTTCTCAATATCAGCATATCCATTAAACTCAGAACCATTATCTAAAGTCAATGTAAGTGGTTTAATTTTTAAAGAAGCTTTTTCAAATGCTTCTCTAAAAGCCTCATTAATTGATAAAATAGATTTATCCTTACAGGTAGCAGCTACAAGATATCTTGACTTTCTATCAATAGCAGTAACAAGATATCCTTTACCTACTGAACCGTAAATTGTATCTCCCTCATAATCACCAAATCTTCCTCTTTCATCAACTACAGAATCACGATTGTGAATTGATTTATCAGGATGTTTAGTGTAGGATTTACGCTCAGTTATATAAGGTCTGCCTCTTCTTCTAAGATGTGATTTAGCTGTAATTCCAGAAAACAAATTATCATAAATGCCACGATAAATTGAAGAAAAAGAAATCTTAATATTATGATTTATATTCCATGTTTTAGCTATTATTTCCGGTGACCAAAAGGAAAGTAATTTATCAAATACATAATTATATATATCTGTGTAAATGAGTAAATTATTTTTCCTATGGCAATTTTTTCGCCTTGATAAATATTTAACATGTGCACCCCATGAACGATAGTGTTTTCGCCTTTTACTAAAGTTTCTTTTTAACTCTCTACTGATTGTAGAAGGACTTCGTCCAAGTATTTTTGCAATTTTTCTAATACTATAACCTTTTTCGTGAAGTTCTTGTAGACTTTCTCTTTCAATTAGTGTAAGATGTGTATATGACAATATGTTTACCCCCGTACTATGTTGGTGTTGCAACTACATTTTACACCGTGGTTTACATATTGTCTATTTTTTTAGTGTTGCACTTGTTATTATAATCTGCCCTCCCTTGTGTAAAGGGAGGGGAACCACGAAGTGGTGGAAGGATTGTTTTGGTAGGCACTTTAGATTATATAAGATTTATTCGATATATGATGTAGGGAACGAACACTGTTCGTTCCTATATTTATAGATAACTTTTATCTAATCGTACA